>NZ_SCTN01000525.1 GCF_004297345.1 Aquabacterium sp.
CACCTGGTGGGGCAGGAACTGCGCCTTGTAGGCCATCTTCTGGCTCTCGGCAATCCAGTAGCCCAGGTACAAATTGGCCAGGCCCAGATCGTGCGCCTGCTGGACCTGCCACATGACGTTGTAGGTGCCGTAGCTGGTGTGAGGCTCGGGCTCGTAGAACGTGTAGACCGCAGACAGCCCGTCGTTGAGGATGTCCAGGATGGAAACGATCTTGAGCTTGCCTTGCGCTTCGCCCGGCTGCGGTGGCTCACGGAACTCAACAAGCCTGGAGTTCACGCGGCTTTGCAGCAGGAACTGCGTGTACTGATCAACCGAATCATGGTCCATGCCGCCGCCTTTGTGACGGCCGGACTGATAGCGCAGATAGAGTTGGTAGTGCTCGGGCGTGAAGCACAGCCTCAGCACGCGTGCCTCCAGATGCTGGTGAGCCTTCCAGGCGCGCTTCTGGCTGCGATTGGGCTCGAAACGCTCTACCGGGATGCGCAGCGGCACGCAGGCGCGGCAGCCATCGCAATAGGGCCGGTAGGTGAACATGCCACTGCGCCGAAAGCCATTGCTGACCAGGCCGGAGTACACGTCTGCATTGATCATGTGGCTGGGCGTGGCCACCTGCGAGCGAGCGGCCTTGTTGTCAAGGTAGCTACACGGGTAGGGTGCCGTTGCATAAAACTGCAAGGACGCCAGTGGAAGATCTTTGAGGTGCGTCACGGGGGGGTGTCTCTAGGCGCTGTGCTCAAGTTGAGACCAGAGGGCATCATCATAGGCCCAAACAGAGGGTGGATTTTGATCGACCACCCCTCGTAAATGGGCCTCGAAATCACCTCGTGAAATAGGGCGCGCACCCAGGGAGGCGAGGTGGCTTGTTTGTTGCTGGCAGTCGATTAACGCGATGCCGTTGGCCTTGCAAAAACACACTAGCGCGGCCAGCGCAATCTTGGACGCATCCGTGCGCCAGGCAAACATGGATTCGCCATAGAACATGCGGCCCAGGTTGACGCCGTAAAGGCCACCCACGAGTTCTCCGTCCACCCACGTTTCAAAAGAGTGGGCGCGCCCTTGTTGATGCCATTGCCCGTAGACCTCGCGGATGGCGGGCACGATCCATGTGCCGTCCTGCCCGTCTCTGGGGGTGCCTGCACAAGCCAGCATCACCTCTGAAAAAGCCGAGTCGATACGGACCTCGCAGCCGGGGTTGCGCAGGAATTTCGCGAGTGTCTTGCGCAGGGAGCGGTGTAGCTTGAATTCCGCAACTGGCAACACCATGCGAGGATCCGTCGTCCACCACATCACCGGCTGGCCTTGGCTGAACCAGGGGAAGATGCCGCGGCGGTAGGCCGCCTCCAGTCGCTGTGGCGACAGATCGGCGCCGGCAGCCAGCAATCCGGGCGCGTCCGTTTCCGGCCCCAGCGCGGTTGCTGTGTCAGGGAAGGGGGTGTCGGGTTCCAGCCAGGGGATCATGTCGCCATGATAAGAAAGCGCGAGCGTGAATTCGTGCGGACAGAAAAAAAGCCCGATGGCGAACCATCGGGCTTGAAAGGTACCTTAGAAAAGGTTCAGGAGGTACCGAGGAGACAACCTTTCAGGGAGTGTCGCTTGTCCAGAGCGACATCTCTCAGATTTGGTTCCGGGGCCAAAGTTCAAGCTGACCGGGCTCACAAACCTGCAAAGTTTTGTAATCCCGTTCGGCTCGGCCTCCGAGTAATCGATCTCAAGCAGCCTTGCGAGCCTTGGACGAAGCAGCTTGAGTGGCCTTCACAGCGGTGTTGGTGATGGCTTGAAAGTTGGCTTCAGCGACGTCAGCAGCTTGCTTGGCGGCCTTTTGCACGGAGTCGAAAGCGTTGTTGGCGGCGGCAACAGCCGACTTCACCAGCACAACGGCGTTTTCGGAGCCGGCGGGGGCGTTCTTCACAGCGTTGTCCACCACGGAGGCAAACTTCTTCTGTGCTTCAGCGATCTGCGATTCAGCCAGCTTGCTCACTTCGGAGCTGGTGGTCGAAGCGATGTCGTACAGGTGACGGCTGTAAGCAGCGGCCTTTTCAGCGGAAGGTTGCAGCAGGCTGGCTTGCAGGGCCAGCAGCTCTTGAGCGTCCTTCACTGCCAGCACAGCCTTGGTGTGCTCAGCGGCTTCGTCCAGTGTGGCCTTGGCAACTTGCAGGTTCAGTTCCAGAACCTTTTCAACACCTTCGAAAGCCTTTTGGCCCAGGTCGAACAGGGTGGCGAGGTTGGCTTTCTGGGTGGCCAGCAGTTGTTCAGCGGTCAGCATGACGATTCTCCGTACGTGTTGATGGGTTGAATTGCAGTTGGCTTGGTGGTCCTTGAACCTTTGTTGCGCTGCAACATGATTCTCAGTATAGGCATCCGAAAAAACTTTGCAAGTACTTTTTGTGCGGTGCAGCAAAATCGTCGCGTGAATGTCAAAAACTTGACTCTCTGCCTTTGGTGGCACTTTGTCGGCGGCTTGTCGCGCAGGCGTCACCCTGGAGTAGGGGCGCCGCGGCCCGACTGTGGCCCATTAAGCGCCAGCATCGCCTACACTTGCCGTCGCCCAAAATATTTAACTTGTGATCCATTCATCATGAGCCTGCTCAACGTTCCTGCCGGCGCCAAGGCGCCTGACGTCTTCAACGTCATCATCGAAATCCCCGCTAACGCTGATCCGATCAAGTACGAGATCGACCACGAAACCGGCGCCGTCTTCGTCGACCGTTTCATGGGTACAGCCATGCACTACCCTTGCAACTACGGCTACGTGCCTCAGACCATTGCTGCCGACGGCGACCCCGTTGACGTGCTGGTTGTGACGCCATTCCCCCTGCAGCCTGGCGTGGTGATCCCTTGCCGTCCTCTGGGCATCCTGAAGATGGAAGACGAGGCTGGCGGCGACTCCAAGCTGGTGGCTGTGCCGACCGAAAAGATCTGCGCCATGTACAAGGACATCCAGAAGCTGGAAGACCTGCCTGTGCTGCTTGTGTCGCAAATCAAGCACTTCTTCGAGCACTACAAGGATCTGGAGCCCGGCAAGTGGGTGAAGGTCACCGGCTGGGATGGCATCGATGCCGCCAAGGCTGAAGTGACGACCGGTCTGGCTGCTTTCGCCAAGCAACACTGATCTGATTGAGTCGGGTGGGGCGCCTTGCGAGGTGCCTTGCACATGAAAAAGCCGCCTGCGTGAGCAAGGCGGCTTTTTGTTTTGATGTGGCCGAGTGAGTGGGTCAGGCTACGCGCTTGATCACCTTCTCCAGCGTCGACACGATCTGGTCGATCTGGCTGTCGTTGATGATCAGTGGTGGCGAAATGGCGATGTTGTCACCCGCGGCTCGCAGCAGCACGCCTTCTTCCCAGCAGCCCAGGAAGACCTCGAACGCACGGCGGCCAGGCGCGGCGCCGGCACGAGGTGCGAACTCGATGGCGCCCACCATGCCGGTATTGCGGATGTCCACCACATTGGGCAGGCCCTTGAGGCTGTGCACAGCGGCTTCCATCTTGGCGTGCATGGCCTGACCACGTGTGAGCAGGCCTTCTTCGTCGTAGGTATCCAGTGTGGCCAGTGCCGCAGCGCAGGCCATGGGGTGGCCGGAGTAGGTGTAGCCGTGCGGCAGTTCGATGCCGGGTGGCGCTTGCATGAAGGTGTCGTGGATGCCTTGCTTGACGAACACGGCGCCCATCGGGATCGTGCCGTTGGTGATGCCCTTGGCGGCTGTGATCATGTCGGGCGTGACGCCAAAATGCTGTGCTGCAAACGGTGCACCCAGGCGCCCGAAGCCGGTGATGACCTCGTCAAAAATCAGCAGAATGCCGTGCTTGTCGCAGATGTCGCGCAGGCGTTGCAGGTAGCCCTTTGGTGGCAGCAGCACGCCGGTGGAGCCGGCCATGGGTTCCACGATCACCGCGGCGATGGTGGATGCGTCATGCAGGGCGACCAGGCGTTCGAGATCGTCCGCCAGTTCGGCGCCGTGTTCCGGTTGGCCTTTGGTGAAGGCGTTGCGCGCCAGATCATGCGTGTGGCGCATGTGATCCACGCCTGACAGACTGGAGCCGAACATCTTGCGGTTGGGGCCCATGCCGCCCAGGGCTGTGCCGGCGAAGTTGACGCCGTGGTAGCCGCGCTCACGGCCGATCAGGCGTGTGCGATGCGATTCGCCGCGCAGGCGGTGATAGGCCAGGGCGATCTTCAGGGCTGTCTCGACCGATTCCGAGCCTGAGTTGGTGAAGAAGACGCGGTTGAGGCCTTCAGGCACGTATTTTTGCAAACGGTCCGCCAGCTCGAAGGCCAGGGGGTGACCCATCTGGAAGGGCGGGGCGAAGTCCATTTCACCGGCCTGGCGGGCAATCGCCTCGACGATGCGAGGGCGGCTGTGCCCTGCATTGACGCACCACAAGCCGGCTGTGCCGTCCAGGATCTGGCGGCCTTCGGGCGTCCAGTAATGCATGTCCTTGGCCTTGGACAGCAGGCGCGGCGCCTGTTTGAAGTCGCGGTTGGCCGTGAAGGGCATCCAGAAAGCGTCGAGGTTCAGGTCCATGTCGTTCTCCTTGTCGGGTTGCGGTGCAGATCCTCCAGATCTGGTGCGCCGCTACAGGTCTTTATCTTGGTTTGAATCAGCGATTGATGGCACTGACTTTGCTCGCAAAAAGTGACAAATCGACTCCGGGCTAGCCCTTGCGATGTGTGCGAGCTCGTTCGGAGGCCGTGGACTGTTCGGCTTTGTTGTCTTTTTGCGTCAATTCCTTGCGCATTCCTTCTCGTTGTTTGCCCCCGCGTATGAAGGGTGAGGTCTTATATAAGACATAAGTCTTTGCAAGCGACCTCAAACCAACGTAGAATCGCGGGTTTTCAAGTACTTCCCTACCAACCCCGGAGATCTCGTCATGACGAAACTCACACGTGAACAGCAAATCGCTGCCCTGGAAAAAGACTGGGCCGAAAACCCTCGCTGGAAGCTGGTCAAGCGCGGTTACTCCGCTGCTGACGTTGTGCGCCTGCGCGGCAGCCTGCAGCCTGAGTACACCCTGGCCAAGAACGGCGCTGAAAAGCTGTGGGCCAAGGTCAACGGCGAAGCCAAGAAGGGCTACGTGAATGCTTTCGGCGCGATCTCCGCTGGTCAAGCCATGCAGCAGGCCAAGGCTGGTCTGGAAGCTGTGTACCTGTCGGGCTGGCAAGTTGCTGCTGACGGCAACACCTCCGAAACCATGTACCCCGACCAGTCGCTGTACGCGTACGACTCGGTGCCTACGATGGTTCGCCGTATCAACAACACCTTCAAGCGCGCTGACGAAATTCAGTGGGGCCGTGGCGTCAATCCTGGCGACGAAGGTTTCGTTGACTACTTCCTGCCTATCGTTGCTGACGCTGAAGCCGGTTTCGGTGGCGTTCTGAACGCTTTCGAACTGATGAAGAACATGATCGCCGCAGGTGCTGCTGGCGTTCACTTCGAAGACCAGCTGGCCGCTGTGAAGAAGTGCGGCCACATGGGCGGCAAGGTGCTGGTTCCTACGCGTGAAGCCATCGAGAAGCTGATCGCTGCTCGTTTCGCTGCTGACGTGATGGGCGTGCCCACGATCGTTCTGGCTCGTACCGACGCTGAAGCTGCCAACCTGCTGACCAGCGACTACGACGAAAACGACAAGCCTTTCCTGACTGGCGAACGCACTCAAGAAGGCTTCTACCGCGTGAAGAACGGCCTGGAGCAATCCATCAGCCGTGGCGTTGCTTACGCTCCTTACGCTGACCTGGTCTGGTGTGAAACCGGCGTGCCTGACATCGGCTTCGCTCGTGAATTCGCTCAAGCCGTGCACGCCGCTTGCCCAGGCAAGCTGCTGTCGTACAACTGCTCGCCTTCCTTCAACTGGAAGAAGAACCTGGACGACAAGCAGATCGCTTCCTTCCAGGAAGACCTGTCGGCTCTGGGCTACAAGTACCAGTTCATCACGCTGGCTGGTATCCACATCAACTGGTTCAACACGTTCCAGTTCGCCCACGCTTACGCTCGCGGCGAAGGCATGAAGCACTACACCAACATGGTGCAAGAGCCCGAATTCGCAGCTCGCGAAAAGGGTTACACCTTCGTGTCGCACCAACAAGAAGTGGGCGCTGGCTACTTCGACGACGTGACCACCGTGATCCAAGGTGGTTCGTCTTCCGTGAAGGCCCTGACCGGCTCGACCGAAGAAGAACAGTTCCACTGATCGCCGCAGGCCTTTGGGCCTGTGAGCTGAATCAGCACTGCGAAACGGCGCCCTCGGGCGCCGTTTTTTTTCGCGATTCGAATCTGAGCATGTTTCTAAAATGGCTCGATATTCATCGCTGGGGGTGTTCATGGTTGATCGGTTTCGGGTGGGGCGTGTGGCTGCCATCTTCTTGTCGACGTGTCTGGTGTCGTGGGTGGGACATGCGCAAACCATGTACCGCTGTGGTGCCACCTACCAGGACCGGCCCTGCAATGGTGTGGACAGCAAGCCTGTGGGTGCCCATGTTCGGCAAGCTGCGGGGCAAAGTGATGGCGGCGGCTCGGCGATCGACCCCGCTTGTGGGGCGCGTGGCGCTGCAGCCCAGAAACTGATGTGGGAAAAAGAGTCGGGGCGTACTTTGGATGAGCAGTTGCGCAAGCCTGGTGTGGATGCCAATCTGGCTCGTGACGTGTATGGGCGTCGGGGCTCTTCGCTGGAAGTGCGTCGTTCGATTGAGGTGGACTGTGTCAGGGAGGTGGAGCGGGCCAGGGATGCCGCAGCTTTGTTGAGGGCAGCGAGCGCGGCGCAGGATCCCGGCGTGATGGAGGCGTCCGCTGGTCGCCAGGCAATCGTGCCTCCGGCCGCGCATGAGTCTGCGTCTCGCAAGGCTGCCGCCAAAGCGGTTACATGCACGGCCATCTCGACGGAGTTGGGCGAGTTGACCCAGGGGCAGCGCACTGGTGGTGATGCGGCGCATATGGATGGGCTGGCTGCGCGCGTGCGAGATGCGCAGTCACGCAAAAAGGCGGCTGGCTGCTGAATGAATGGTCGGGTGGCGAATGCTGGCTACAATGTGCAGATTCGCTGCCATCTGGCGGCATGCAGATGAACATCGGGTAAGAAGCGTAGAAAGGCACATACGGTTATGACACCGCGAACTTCGACCACCACACAAACCTCGACTGAGGTCTAGTCGGCTGGCCGCTGCTTTCGTATTTCTTATCCCCATCAAGAAAGCGCGGCGACCACCGCGCTTTTTTGTTGCCCGCGCCATCAGGTTCGGGCCTCACACATTGCAAGCTGAGAGCACCATGATTTCGATTCAATTGCCTGATGGCTCCAAACGTGAATTTCCTGGTCCTGTGACCGTGGCCGAAGTGGCGGCCTCTATTGGCGCAGGTCTGGCTAAGGCCGCGCTGGCTGGCCGCGTGGGGCAGGGCGATGCCGCCCGCCTGGTGGACACCAGTCACCGCATTGAGGCCGATACGCAGCTGGCCATCATCACCGAGAAGGATGCCGATGGTCTGGATGTGATCCGTCACTCGACGGCGCACTTGCTGGCCTACGCAGTCAAGGAGCTGTTCCCGGATGCGCAGGTCACCATCGGGCCCACCATTGAAGACGGCTTCTATTACGACTTCGCCTACAAGCGCCCCTTCACGCCAGAAGACCTCGAAGCCATCGAAAAGAAGATGGGTGAGCTCGCCAAGAAGGACGAGAAGGTCGAGCGCCGTGTGTTGCCGCGAGACGAGGCGGTTGCCTACTTCAAGAGCCTGGGTGAGCACTACAAGGCTGAGATCATCGAGAGCATCCCGGCTGATCAGGATGTGTCGCTGTACGCTGAAGGCGCGTTCACCGATCTGTGCCGCGGCCCGCACGTGCCCAGCACCGGCAAGCTCAAGCACTTCAAGCTGATGAAGGTGGCGGGTGCTTATTGGCGTGGCGACCATCGCAACGAGCAGTTGCAGCGCGTTTACGGCACCGCCTGGACGACCAAGGATGACCTGCAGTTGTACCTGACTCGCCTGGAAGAGGCTGAAAAGCGCGACCACCGCAAGCTGGGCCGCGAGCTGGATTTGTTCCATATCGACGATCACGCGCCGGGGGTGGTGTTCTGGCATCCCAAGGGCTGGACGGTGTGGCAGGCGGTCGAGCAGTACATGCGCCAGGTCTACCGCGACAACGGCTATCAGGAAGTCAAGGGCCCGCAGATCATCGACAAGACGCTGTGGGAGAAGACCGGCCACTGGGACAAGTACCGCGACAACATGTTCACCACAGAGTCGGAAAAGCGCGACTACGCGCTCAAGCCGATGAACTGCCCTGGCCACATCCTGATCTTCAATCAAGGCATCAAGAGCTATCGCGATCTGCCGGTACGCTACGGCGAGTTCGGTCAGTGCCACCGCAACGAGCCTTCGGGTGGCCTGCACGGCATCATGCGCGTGCGCGGCTTCACGCAGGATGACGGTCACGTCTTCTGTACCGAAGACCAGATCCTGCAGGAGTGCGTGGACTTCACTGCCTTGCTGCAGGCTGTCTACAAGGATTTTGGCTTCACCGACATCATCTACAAGGTGGCCACGCGTCCCGAGCACCGCATCGGCTCCGATGAGGTGTGGGACAAGGCCGAGGCCGCTTTGATGGAATCGCTGCGCGCCACGAACAGCGAGTTCACGATTGCCCCGGGCGACGGCGCCTTCTATGGTCCCAAGATCGAGTACACGCTCAAGGATGCGTTGGGTCGCCATTGGCAGTGCGGCACCATCCAGGTGGACTTCTCGATGCCGCAACGCCTCAATGCCGAGTACGTGGCCGACACCAGTGAGCGCAAGCACCCCGTGATGCTGCATCGCGCGATCCTGGGTTCGCTGGAGCGTTTCATCGGAATTTTGATCGAGCAGCACGCTGGTTCGCTGCCCGTCTGGCTGTCTCCTGTGCAGGTTGTGGTGCTCAATATCACCGATGCGCAGGCTGATTACGCTCAAGAAATCGCCAAATCACTGCAGAAACAAGGACTTAGGGTCCAGTTGGATTTGCGAAACGAAAAAATCACGTATAAAATCCGAGAGCATTCGTTGCAGAAGGTGCCGTACTTCATCGTTGTCGGTGACAAGGAGAAGGTTGATGGCACCGTCGCCGTGCGCGCCCGAGGCAATCAGAACCTCGGTGTGATGTCACTCGATGACTTCTCCCAGAAGATCTCTCAAGACATCGCCAGCAAGGCCTGAGGCGGGAGCGCGCTTTTCCTTTGTCGTTAGAAGGGCAGGCGCGCCTCGAAATGGGTTTCTTCGGGTGTGAATCAAGGTTAACCGGTGCGGGTTTAGCGAAAAGCCCGTTGCCAGAAGGAATTTGACATCGCTAACTTCTTTGACCGCCGTACGCGCAATGACGAGCGCAAGCATCGGCTGAATCGTGAAATCATGGCTCCCGAAGTCCGTCTGAACGGCGTGGAGAATGAACCCCTTGGTATCGTCAGCATCCAGGAGGCCCTGCGCCTTGCCGGCGAAGCCGACGTGGATCTGGTGGAAGTGGCTGCCACGGCAGATCCTCCTGTCTGCCGCCTGATGGACTACGGCAAGTTCAAGTACCAGGAGCAGAAGAAGGCTCACGATGCCAAGCTCAAGCAGAAGGTCATCGAAGTCAAGGAAGTCAAATTCCGTCCGGGTACAGATGAAGGCGACTACCAGATCAAGCTGCGCAACCTGCGACGCTTCCTGGAAGACGGCGACAAGGGCAAAGTGACCCTGCGTTTCCGTGGCCGTGAAATCACCCACCAGGAACTGGGTATGCGCCTGCTGGAGCGTGTTCGCGATGACCTGACCGATGTGTCGATCGTCGAGAACATGCCCAAGCTGGAAGGCCGCCAGATGATCATGGTGTTGGGCCCGAAAAAGAAGAAATAAGCCAAAAGGCTGAAATTTCTTCTACAATGCTGGGTTTCGCCCTTCGCTGTAAGGCGTGGGGCGCAAAAAGCTGGTGTGCAGACGTTCGCGTCTGATACACCTGCGACAGGTTGGGGTTTGGTCGCCACAGCCTGAATCAAAGTGCCTGCAGGCTATCAAGACGCGAAAGTGG
>NZ_SCTN01000526.1 GCF_004297345.1 Aquabacterium sp.
CACTCAGGGAGTTGCTGGATCAGTGGACGGAAGACGGCTGGGCCCACCCCGCACCCTGACTCGGCCTGATTGGATGGAGATCGATGCCATGGATCACACTTCTGTGACACACGCTGAACCCGAACAGTCCGGACAGATCAGCAGTTGGCGTGATTTTCAGGATCGTTTCAGGGCTGCGATGGCCATGGCTGCCACGCAGCCTGTCGATCTGACGCTGGTGGATCATGACTTTGCGCACTGGCCATTGGGTGAGCGCAGTGTGATGGAGGCCTTTCATCAGTGGGGCCTTCTGGTGCGCGGGACACATTGCCAGATGCTGGCCGCCGGCTATGATGTCTTCGCTCAGGCGCACCCACGCTGGGTTGCCTGGCGTGGCACGTGGTCGCACCGCGTGAAGTGCTATCTGGCGCCCGATGAAGTGGCCCCGTCATTGATGCCCGTGCTGATCGTGCATGGTGTCATTGGCTTGCGCTTGAATGAGCCCCTTCACGGGACAGGCATCTGGACACGTGAAACAGGGGTTTTGCGGACGTGGCTCGCTGAAATTGATGTAAATTTGCAACGCTCGCACGAGGCCTTGCCTCCCACGACCCTGGGGCTATAGGGAATAGCCTTATACGACGTATAATCATTGGCTGAATGTGGAGCAACGCCAGTTGCGATGCATCCTTTGCCCTTGTCTCGTATTGCTATGGGACTATGGGCTCTGCACATAGTTCCAAGACCACAGTTTTATTGACACTCCTTTTGAGGACACAAGCATGAAAAAGTCGCTCCTGCTGGCTTCGCTGATCGCTGCTATGGCTCTGACCGCTTGCGGCAAAAAAGAAGAAGCTCCTGCTGCTGCTGAAGCCGCTTCCGCTGCTTCCGAAGTCGCATCTGCCGCTTCTGAAGCTGCTGCTCCCGCTGCTTCGGCCGCTTCTGAAGCCGCTTCGGCTGCTACGGAAGCTGCTTCTGCTGCTGCCAGCGCTGCCTCGAACTAATTCCAGTTCGATGGTACAAAAAGCCGCTCTTCGGAGCGGCTTTTTTTCGTCCGTATTTGGCGCAAATACCTGAGCGTCAAATTGTCCGGGCGAAAAAAATCCCGGCCACATGGGCCGGGATGCTGACGGGCGTAAGGTGCAGTCAGCTCAGTTCGTCAAGCAGTTGCTTGGCAATGCGCTTGGCCGTGCTGGACGTCGTGGGTTGTCCGTTGTCTTTCAGCACGCTGACCAGGCTGTTCTTGCCCTGGCCTTGCACTTGCACGCGGTAGCGGCT
Source organism: Aquabacterium sp. (assembly GCF_004297345.1). Taxonomy (GTDB): domain Bacteria; phylum Pseudomonadota; class Gammaproteobacteria; order Burkholderiales; family Burkholderiaceae_C; genus Aquabacterium. The sequence continues at coordinate 1,258 of NZ_SCTN01000526.1, forward strand.
CAGGCCGTCCTGGTTTTCGGCCTTGGCGCCAAACAGGCGGGCAAAGAAGCCGGGCTTGCTGGCGTCTGGGTCGTTGTCTGACAAGCGCACTTCGAAAGAGCCTTGCTTGCGATCGCGGTTCTCGACCGTGAAGCCGCTGCGGTCCAGGGCCAGGCCCACGCGGCGCCATGCGGTGTCGTAGTCGGCATCGACCGTCAGGGACAGGCCATCGGCATTCAAGCGTGCCTGGCTGGCGGCGGCAACTGTGGCGGCTGCAGCGGGCTTGTCAGCCTTGGCTGCGGCAGCGGCTTCCTTGGGGGCGCCCAGCTTGAGCATCAGGCGCGACAGCATCTCGGCTTCCAGGCCCGAGTCGCTTGGGCGCACACGCCACGTCGTGCGGTCCTTCTTGGCGTCTTCGTATTCTTCGATCAGGCCCTTGTGGCTGATGTAGACCTCGCTGCCCGTGGCGGTGCGTTCAATGCGGGTGCGGTATTGGTCGCGCTCGCCGGTGTCATACAGCAGGTCGAACACGCGGCCCAGCGCCTTGCGCACGGCGCCG
>NZ_SCTN01000068.1 GCF_004297345.1 Aquabacterium sp.
AGGAACTCCAGCGGATCCTCGATGGTGAGGATGTGGCCGGTCATGTTCTGGTTGCGGTGCTCCAGCATCGCGGCCAGCGTGGTGCTTTTACCGGCACCGGTGGCACCAGCCAGCAGGATCAGCCCACGCTTTTCCAGGATCAGGTTGGACAGCACATCGGGCACGTTGAGCGAATCCAGCGCAGGGATGTCGGAGGGGATGTAGCGGAATACCGCTGCCACCGAGCCGCGCTGCTTGAAGGCGCTCAAACGGAAGATGGCCACGCCGGGAATGGTGATGCCCAGGTTCAGTTCACCCGTTTCGTCCAGTTCTTCCATTTGCGTCGAAGAGATCATCTCCGACAGCAACTGGCGAGGCTGGGACGGGGTGAGGATCTGATCCGTCAGCTGCATGATCTGACCATGGATCTTGATGAGGATGGGTGTCCGGGCAGACAGAAAGACGTCAGACGCCTTCTTCTCGGCCATCAGGCGCAGTACCCGTTCGAGATTGCCACCGCTCATCAAGTTCTCCCGTTTGAATCAGATATCAGATGCAGGAAGGATCAGACCGGATGAACCGATCAGGCGCCGCGCAGCAGGTCGTTGATGCTGGTCTTGGAGCGCGTCTGGGCGTCCACGCGCTTGACGATCACGGCGCAGTACAGCGAGTACTTGCCATCAGCCGAGGGCAGGTTGCCCGACACGACCACGGAGCCAGCAGGAATGCGGCCGTAGCTGACTTCGCCGGTGGCGCGGTCATAGATCTTGGTGGATTGGCCGATGTACACGCCCATCGAGATCACCGAGTTCTCTTCCACGATCACGCCTTCGACCACTTCGGAGCGGGCGCCGATGAAGCAGTTGTCTTCGATGATGGTGGGGTTGGCTTGCAGGGGTTCCAGCACGCCACCGATGCCGACGCCGCCGGACAGGTGAACGTTCTTGCCGATCTGGGCGCAGGAACCGACGGTGGCCCAGGTGTCAACCATGGTGCCTTCGTCAACGTAGGCGCCGATGTTCACGTAGGACGGCATCAGGATCACATTCTTGGCCTGGAAGCTGCCACGACGTGCCACGGCGGGGGGCACCACGCGCACGCCGGAGGCGCGCAGCTGTTCTTCGCTCCAGCCAGCGTACTTCGTTGGCACCTTGTCGTAGAACTGCAGAGGGCCGTCGCCCATGGGCACGTTGTCGTTCAGACGGAAGGACAGCAGCACGGCCTTCTTGATCCACTGGTGGGTCACCCAGTCGCCATCGATCTTCTCGGCCACGCGCAGCTTGCCGCCGTCCAGGGCATCGATGATGTGGTTGACGGCGTCGCGGATCTCAGCGGGCGCGCTGGCGGCGGACAGCGAAGTGCGCTGTTCCCAGGCGTTGTCGATGACGGTTTGCAGAGCTTGGGTCATGTTCTTCTCTCAGATTCAAACAGATTGGGATTCGATAAAGGCCTTGATGCGCTGGGCGGCTTCGACGCATTCGTCGACACCAGCCACCAGCGCCATGCGGACGCGGCCCTGGCCTGGGTTCACACCGTTGGCTTCGCGCGCCAGGTAACTGCCAGGCAAAACGGCCACATTGTATTGAGCCAGCAGCTCGCGGGTGAAGGTTTCGTCGCTGCCGCCGCAAATGTTGGGCGGCACCTTGGCCCACAGGTAGAAGCTGGCGTCAGGCAAGGCGACATCCATCACGGAGGCCAGGATGGGGGTGACCTGCTCGAACTTCTGGCGATACAGGGCCCGGTTTTCCACCACGTGGGCTTCGTCGCTCCAGGCTGCGACGCTGGCGCGCTGCACGGCGGGGCTCATGGCGCTGCCGTGGTAGGTGCGATACAGCAGGAAGGCCTTCATGATGGCCGCGTCACCCATGACGAAGCCGGAGCGCAGGCCGGGCACGTTGGAGCGCTTGGACAGGCTGGTCAGGGCGATCAGGTTCTTGAAGTCGTGGCGGCCCAGCTTGACGGCGGCCTCCAGGCCGCCCAGCGGAGCGGCGTCAGCGCCCTCGCGGAAGTAGATCTCGGAGTAGCACTCGTCCGAGGCGATCACGAAGCCGTAGCGGTCGCTCAGCTCGAACAGACGTTGCCATTCGCTCAAAGGCATCACGGCGCCGGTCGGGTTGCCGGGTGAGCACACGAACAGCAGTTGCGTGGTGGCCCAGGTCGATTCGGGGATGGACGACCAATCCGCCGCGAAGTTGCGGGCCGGATCCGAGTTGGCAAACACCACGCGGGCGCCTGCCAGCAAGGCAGCGCCTTCGTAGATTTGATAGAACGGGTTGGGACAGACCACAGCGGGGCCGCCGGCATCCTGATGCTGGGTCGGGTCGATCACGGCCTGCGCCAGGGCAAACAGGGCTTCGCGCGAGCCGTTCACTGGCAGGATCTGCGTCGCAGCATCCAGTTTCAGGCCATAACGGCGCTCGACCCAGGCGGCACAGGCTTCCCGCAAGGCCGGCTCACCGGCTGTCGCGGGGTAGCTGGCCAGGCCATCGAGGGCCGCCGTCAAGGCTTCCTTGATGAAGGCGGGGGTAGGGTGCTTGGGCTCGCCGATGCCCAGGCTGATGGCACGGTAAGCAGGGTTGGGTGTGACACCAGCCGTGAGGCCGCGCAGGCGCTCGAAAGGATAGGGCTGGAGTTTCTTCAGCAATGGGTTCATCCCGCGATTATCCCAGGCGCGGGCGAGGTGCTGTGGCAAAAGGGGCAAGTGGGCGTCAGGGCTTGTCCGGGGGCGCGGTCACGTCACGGTCGCGGCCGCTGCTCTTGGCCTCGTAGAGGGCTTTGTCGGCGCGTTCCAGCGTGTGCGTCAGCGAGGTCACGCAATCGTGCACGGCCACGCCGGCCGAGAACTTCACGCGCAATTGCGGCACGTTTTCCGATACGGTGCAGGTCGCCAGCGTCTGACGCAGGCGCTCCAAGGCGATCAGGGCCTTTTCGGCGGCGGTATTGGGCAGCAGGAAGATGAACTCCTCGCCACCCCAGCGCGCGATGATGTCGGTTTCGCGCAGCACGATGCCGGATGCGTTGGCGAAAGCCATCAGTGCCTGGTCGCCCACCTTGTGGCCGTACTGGTCGTTGACGCGCTTGAAATGATCCAGATCGATCAGCACGACCGTGAAGCGTTCGCCGTAGCGCTCAAAGCGCTTGACGGCATCTTCCAGCCGATCCTGCATGAAGCGGCGGTTGTACAGGCCAGTCAGCACATCATGCGTGGCCATCTGCTGCACCTGCTCCAGCGCGATCTTCAAATCCTTGCGCTGCGCAGACAGGCGATTTCGCCATGAGGAAATCTGGTAGGCCGAGAAAATAAGTGTGGGCACCGTGCCGAGCATCAATTCAAAGCGCAGCAACTCCAGATCAGGTGGGTAGTAGTCCGGATCGATGTGAGCCAGTACACCCATGCTCAGGCCCAGCAGCAACATCGCCAGCACACCGATTTGCACCGATTGCTTGGGTGTGTGGGTATACATGCCGAACACCATGACCAGCGCGATCAGTACCAGTACCACGCCACGGTCATGTGGGCCGACAGCGGTGTAGGCAAAAGCAATCGCCAGCAGGGCGAACAGGTTCTGCGGCAGCATCAAGGTGGGGTCCTTGAGGTGCTTGGTCTTGCCAAAACGCACCAGGCTGTAGAACACCACGTAGGCCGGCATGCTCGTGGCCCACAGGAGCTTGGGCGCAAATGGCCGCATCAGATTGATCTGGGCAGCATAGTAGGCCGCGCTGCAGCATATGGCGTACATGATGGCGCACAGCAAGATGGCGGCTGTGCGGGCCCGGGTGGCGCGGTCATGGCCGAAGACGCTTTGAACCAATTTGCCGACGGCGTCGACAATGGGGTCGTTCGGTTGGGCTGGCGGGACGAATTGCGTCATGACATCGTCTCGCTGGATGAGGCGTTCGATGCGCTGCTGGGTGCCTTCAAGTCGGTTTGGGCCAGCAGGCTGCGGTTGCGCCCTTGGCGTTTGGCGTCATACAGGGCCTCGTCGGCGCGCTCGATCAGGTGTTCGAGCGACTCGCCCACCTTTGCCTGCGCCACGCCTGCAGAGAAGGTGATGTGGAGTTGCGGGTAGCCCGGGATCTCCAGCGTTTCGATGGATTGCCGCAGGCGCTCGATCGCGTTCATGCCTTCTATCGCGCTGATGCTGGGCAGCATGACCAGGAACTCTTCGCCGCCCCAGCGTGAGAACTTGTCCACCTGCCGGATCTGACCTTGTGCGTGCTGCGCCATGCTGCGCAAGACGGCATCACCGGCATGGTGACCAAAGTGGTCGTTGACATGCTTGAAGTGGTCGATATCGATCAGCGCGATGCACATCGGTGCACCACTGCGCTCGACCAGCTTCAGTTCATTTTCAGCCAGTTCAGTCATCATGCGCCTGTTGAGGGCGCCAGTGAGCATGTCGCAGGTGGCCATCTGCTTGACGGTGTCCACGGCTTCTTGAAGCTCGCGCGCCTGCCGACCAATGCGCACGCGGATATCGCTCACCCATTTGCCAATCAGGGACAGCGTCAGCAGGGTTGAGCCTCCGACAACGAAGTGAGTCCAGCCCGAGGACGCGTTGGAGTGGGCGTCTACGCCGAAGGCTGTCCACACGACGAACACGCCCAGCGTGATGACGGTGAACACACCTAGCATCAGGACCTGGATGGGCTTGAGCCTGAACATGGACAGCACGATGGTCTGTGCGATGAGGATCATCACGTTGCCGCGGTTGTCGCCCAGTTGGGCGTAAGCAGCCATGCACAAGGCAATGGTGACCAGCGCATGCGGAAAGGTCAGAACCGGATCGGCGAAGCGCTGCGACCAACCGGATCGAACCAGGGCAAAAACGGTCAGAAAGGTCAGCACGCTGGCCACGATCAACTCGTGTGCCATGTGAGGCTCCAGCAGCTTCAGGTGTTCGGAATGCATGATCACGCCAACGCTCACGGCGTAGGGCTGCAAGGTGATCAGCAGCAAAAATACATGACGACGCAGATGCGGGTCTTCACCCAGCACCCAGTTCGACAATGTTTGCAGCCAAAGTGGTTTGTTCATCAATGCTCGACAGGTTTAACGGGCTATCGGCATTGGTGAGGAAAGCTTGAACCGTGGCGGCCCCAGATAGCCCCAGATGGCCGGG
>NZ_SCTN01000598.1 GCF_004297345.1 Aquabacterium sp.
CCGAGGTCGTCGAGCGACTGCCGGAACGCATCGAGCGGGGTTTCGGTCAACCGCAGGTTCGATCGGATGTCGAGGTCGGGGATGAGCGACGGCTCCTGGTAGACCGACACGACGCCACCGCGCCGCGCCTCGGCCGGTGAATGGACCGTGCGCTCGATACCGCGAACCGTGATCCGGCCCGCGTCCGGTCGGACGGCGCCCGTCAGGATCTTGACCAGTGTGCTCTTGCCGGCGCCGTTGGCGCCCATGAGCGCATGGACCTCGCCCGGGCGCACGGACAGCGAGGCCGATCGCAGGGCGACGACCGCGCCGTAGGTCTTGGCGACGCCGGTCGCCTCGAGCAGCAGTTCCGTGCCGGTGACGGTCATGGGTCCAGTCCGGGGTGATCAGGAAGGGAGGATGCCGGCGGGGCCGGCATCCTCCCTGGTCGTTCCGCTAGTTGGGGACTATTCGCCGGGGCCCTTGCAGGCAACGGCCTCTGCGCCGGTGTAGGTCGTGTAACCCTCGATCTGGAGGCCGAGCGGCCAGTTCGGATCGAGACCATCGACCTGCCACGACTTCAGCAGGGCCTTGCCCGCATCGGACGTGTTGTCGGCGCCAACCGGATCCAGGAGGACCGTGTTGGCTCGGGCCGGCGCGGGCGCCAACGTGACGCTCTCGCCCTTCAGGAGCTTGAGGGCCAGACCGACACCGGCGCCACCGACGGCGGCGGTGTTGGTGACGGCAATGCCCTTGAGATCCGGGTAGCCGGTCGGGTCGAGGAGCTGGGCCACGAAACCGCCGAGGTCGGCACCGACGATCGGCACGAACTTCTTGTTGGCGGCCTTGATGGCGTCAACCACGACCGAGTCGATACCGGAGGTCCAGATTCCCTGGATGCTGTCGTACTGGCCGCTGGAGATGAAGTCGTTGATGAGCTTCGTCCCCTGGACCGGATCCCAGCCCGTGGCGACGCCGTCGGCGTTCGGCACGACCTTGATGTTCGGGTAGTCCTTGAGGACATTCTTGAACCCGATGTCGCGGTCGCTGTCGGCCGGATGGCCGGCGATGCCGCGCATGTAGTAGACCGTGCCGCTGCCACCAAGCTGATCGAACAGCCACTTGGCACCGATCTCGGCGTACTTGATCTGGTTGTTGTACAGGTTGTAGGTATCCGGGTCCGTGACGTAGGCGTCAACCGAGACCGTCTTGATGCCCGCGGCCTTGGCCTCGGCAAGCGCCGGGTTGAGCGCGTCGGGATCGTTCGGGTTGAAGACGATGGCGTTCACGCCCTTGGCAATCAGGTCGCGAAGATCCTGAAGCTGGCCGGCCGCATCGGTGTCGCGGTGAATGGTCGTGAGCTCGGAGACGAGCCCGGAGACCTTGGCCTGCGCCTTGGCGGTGCAGACCTGCTCCTCGCGGAAGCCGTTACCGACGCCGCCACCGTTCGAGTAGCCGATCTTGTACGTGGTCGCCGTGGACGGCGCCGGGCTTGAGCCACCGCCACAGGCTGCGGCGATCAACGCGACCGTCCCCAGCCCGATGAGCAGTTTTGCTCGGATGGATCCCCTCGGAATCATGTGCACTCCTCCA
>NZ_SCTN01000527.1 GCF_004297345.1 Aquabacterium sp.
CACCAATCTTGCGTCGATTTCTTCAACCAGCATCATGGAGCTGCCCGTGGTGCTTCCGCCGCCAACTGAACAGGAGCATTTGCTCGCATTCCTGGAGCGTTCAACAGCTCAATTGAAATCGCTGATCGACGAGGCCGTTCTATCCATTGAACTACTGCGCGAACGCCGTTCCGCCCTCATCTCCGCCGCCGTCACCGGCCAGATCGACGTACGATCTTTGGAGTCCGTCCATGCCGCTTGAAGACGATGCCAAATCGTTCCGGCAGCAGCTGGCCTACTCGCTCGGCGAGGCCTCCGTGCCATTGAATACCTCGTTGCAGGCAATTGGTCAAATGTTGGGGCATATGGCTGCATTTGCTGAGCAGTCGGCCGATCAACCTGGGCGCTTCGCGCTAGCCGTAAAACATGCTTACGGGTCTCAAGCGCATGACGCTTTGTGTCACCTTGTACGCTGCACCCCAGCACCCACAAGCCAGATGCATTACCCGAACGACCGGGATGCCCTCTATGACCTGCTGGACCCTGTATGCGGGGCGTTCGGGCAAGACGTTTCGCACTGGGCAGAGGTGATGGGCTTCTTCTTCCGCGACTTGGTTGAAGTGGCACACGGGCACGAACAGTCGCAGTCACACATCGAGCGGATGTTGCACCTTTCACTCGGTTTGGAAGCGGCGTACTGCTGGCACCGAATCTGCCGTGCAGCGATCCAACGGACCTGACCAGCACAAACACATCAAACGAGGGGAAACCATGGCTTTGTATTCCATTGCAGGCGACCAGCTCAAGCCGGTTCAGACGACCACTTTTGCCCAGGAAGCAATCCTGGAGCGCAAGCACTTGCAGGCCATGCTGCGGCAAGACACTTCTGCTTTGGGTGAAGACCTACTGGTGCTGAGCGAGGAGTTTGGGCAATGGCAGGACAGCAGCCGCCGCATTGACTTGCTGTGTTTGGACAAGGCACGCAACCTGGTGGTGGTCGAGATCAAGCGCACCGAAGACGGCGGTCACATGGAGTTGCAGGCTCTGCGTTACGCGGCCATGGTGTCCCCAATGACTCTGGACCAGGCCATCGCGGCGCACGCGCGGCACATCATCCATGGCGTGCCGGAGATAGAAGGGCCTGACCTGCTGATCGCGCGTGACGAGATCTTGGAATTCCTGGAACTGGACGACGTGGAAGATGCCGAGCTGACGGGTGATGTGCGCATCGTGCTGGTGTCGGCCGACTTCTCGTCAGAGCTGACAACCTCGGTGCTGTGGCTGCTCAACAAAGGGCTCGACATTCGTTGCGTCAAGTTGCGCCCGTACAAGATGGGCGACCAGGTGCTGATCGACGCGACTCAGATCATTCCCCTGCCTGAGGCGGCTGATTACGAAATCAAGATCCGTGAGCAGGTTGAGGAAACGCGCAAGGTCAGGACCAAACGGCAAGAAATCTTCAAGCGCTTTTGGGGCCAGTTCATCGCACGCTCTGCCACGCACACAGACCTCTACAAACAACGTACCCCCACCACCGACCATTGGTTTTCTGCTGGTGTGGGGCGATCTGGTTTTGCCATCAATGCGTCCCTCACTGAGGACCGCACCCGCGTGGAATGCTTCATCCGCCTGGGAAAAAACAACCCCGCCGCGAACAAGGCTGCGTTCAAGGCACTGTTGGAGAAGCGCGAGGCCATCGAGGCCACGTTCGGCGGCCCCTTGGAATGGGATGAGCTGCCGGACAAAATCAGCAGCCGGGTCTACATCGACAAGCTCGGGGCTGGTTGGCGCACGCCCGAGGCCGAGTGGCCAGACATTCAAGACTGGATTGCATTGACAGCAGCCAAACTTGAAAGGGCACTGAGCGGCCCCATCAAATCGCTGTCGCTCTGAGACAGGCCAAGGGAGATTGAATGAGCCTGCACAAAGAAATCGAATTCGAAAACGACATCTGCAACCACTTGGCCGCTAACGGCTGGATGTACGCAGAAGGCGATGCCAAGGGCTATGACACGCCCCGCGCTTTGTTCCCGGCCGATGTGGTGGCCTGGGTGCAGGAGAGCCAGCCGGAAGCCTGGGCGGCGATCGTCAAAGCCCATGGCGCCAACGCCGAAGTCACTTTGCTTGACCGCCTGCGCAAGCTGATGGACGACCAGGGCACCCTGCATGTGCTGCGTGTGGGCCTGGAAATGATGGGCCTCAAGGCCCCCTTGAAGCTGGCCCAGTTCAAGCCCGCGCTAGCCATGAACCCCGAGCTGCAGGCCCGCTATGCGGCCAACCGCCTGCGCGTGGTGCGTCAGGTGCGCACCAACCACGACGACATCATCGATCTGGTGCTGTTCTTGAACGGCATTCCGGTGGCCACGGCTGAGCTGAAGTCTGAGTTCACCCAGGGTATCAACGAGGCGGTGGAGCAATACCGCTTTGATCGTATCCCCAAGCCCAAGGGCAAAGCCTTTGCCGAGCCACTGCTAGACTTTCCCCGTGGTGCCTTGGTGCACTTCGCCGTCACCAACCGCACGGTGATGATGACCACCAAGCTGCAAGGCCCCAGCACCTACTTCCTGCCCTTCAACATGGGCGACCATGGTGCGGCGGGCAACCCGCCCAACGGCAAGGGCCACCGCACCCACTACCTTTGGGAGCAAGTGTGGCAACGTGACAGCTGGTTGGAAGTTATTGCCCGTTACCTGGTGACAAAGCGCGACGAGAAGAAGCGCATCACCAGCGTGCTCTTTCCCCGGTACCACCAGCTCGACGCCACCCGTAAGCTTGTGCAGGCCGTGTTGGCCGAGGGTGTGGGCCAGAAGTACCTAATCCAGCACAGCGCGGGCAGCGGCAAAACCAACTCGATTGCCTGGACGGCGCACTTCCTGGCTGACCTGCACGACGCGGCCAACAACAAGCTGTTCAGCACCGTGCTGGTGGTGAGCGACCGCACCGTGCTCGACACCCAGCTGCAAGAAGCCATCTTCGACTTCGAGCGCACTGCGGGCGTGGTGGCCACCATCAAGGGCGAAAGCCAGAGCAAGAGCGGCGAGCTGGCCGAGGCCCTGTCGGGCGGCAAGAAGATCGTGGTGTGCACCATCCAGACCTTCCCGTTTGCATTGAAGGCGGTGCAAGAGTTGGCCGCGACGCAAGGCAAGCGCTTTGCAGTGATCGCCGACGAGGCCCACAGCTCGCAAACCGGAGAGGCCGCAGGCAAGCTCAAGCAGGTGCTGAGCGCGCAAGAGCTGCAAGATTTGGCAGATGGCGGCGAGGTGTCCACCGAAGACATCCTCGCCGCACAGATGACTGCAAAGGCCGGCATGGCGGGCTCCGCATCGGCAGTGACCTACGTGGCCTTCACCGCCACGCCCAAGGCCAAGACGCTGGAGCTGTTTGGCCGCAAGCCCAACCCTGACCAGCCAGCCGGGCCTGACAACCTGCCCGCACCGTTCCACGTCTATTCGATGCGCCAGGCCATCGAAGAGGGCTTCATCCTCGATGTGCTCAAGAACTACACCTCGTACAAGCTGGCTTTCAAGCTGGCCCACAACGGCAAGGAGTGGGACGACAAGGAAGTCGAGCGCAGCGAAGCCCTCAAGGGCCTGATGCGTTGGGTGCGCCTGCACCCCTACAACATCGCCCAGAAGGTGCAGGTGGTGGTTGAGCACTTCCTGGAGAACGTGCAGCCGCTGCTCAAGGGCCAAGCCAAGGCTATGGTGGTGGTGGGCAGCCGCGTGGAGGCCGTGCGCTGGAAGCTGGCGGTGGACGAATACATCAAGGCCCAGGACTACGCACTGGGCACCCTGGTGGCCTATTCCGGCGAGGTGAATGACCCGAAGGCGCTGCCCGAGCCCGTGACAGAGAACAGCACCCAGCTGAACCCGGGTCTGAAGGGCCGCGATATCCGCGATGCCTTCGCCACCGACGAATTCCAGATCCTGCTGGTGGCCAACAAGTTCCAGACCGGCTTTGACCAGCCCCTGCTGTGCGGCATGTACGTGGACAAGAAGCTGGCCGGCATCCAGGCCGTGCAGACCTTGTCACGCCTGAACCGGGCCTACAACGGTACGCATGGCCTGAAGGACACCACCTACATCCTCGATTTCGCCAACGACCCGCAAGAGATCCTGGCGGCCTTCCAGACCTATTACGAGACGGCCGAGTTGGCCGGTGTGACAGACCCGAACCTGATCTTTGACCTGCGCGCCAAGCTGGATGCCACCGGCCACTACGACGACTTCGAGGTAGAGCGCGTGGTGCAGGTTGAGTTGAACGCCAAGGCCACGCAGGCCCAGTTGGTGGCGGCTATCGAGCCGGTGGCTGACCGTCTGCTCAAGCGTTTCAAGGCAGCCAGCGACGTCTTCAAGACAACTTCAGAGAAGTTGCCAGGCGGCGAGCTCGGGCCCGATGGCCAGGCCGCCAAAGATGAGCTGGAAGCCCTCACGCTGTTCAAGCGCGACCTGGGCACCTTTGTGCGTGTGTATGCCTTCTTGTCGCAGATGTTCGACTACGGCAACACGGCCATCGAAAAGCGGGCTATCTTTTTCAAGCGCCTGCTGCCACTGCTTGACTTTGGCAAAGAGCGGGAGGGAGTTGACCTGTCCAAGGTAACCCTGACGCACCACAAGTTGAAGAAGCAAGGCGGCGCAGCGTTGGTGCTGGGTGAGAACGAGGGCGAGTACAAACTCGACCCGATGACGGCCCCCGGTACCGGCCAGATCCAGGACAAGGAAAAGATCAAGCTGTCCGAGATCGTGCAGAAGGTGAATGACCTGTTTGACGGCGAACTTACCGACGACGACAAGCTGATCTACGTGAACAACGTGCTCAAGGGCAAGTTGCTGGAATCAGACCTACTGATGCAGCAGGCCATGAACAACAGCAAGGAACAGTTCTCGAACTCGCCCGATCTGGCAAACGAGCTGATGAACGCAATCATCGACGCGTTCGAGGCCCACGGCACGATGAGCAAGCAGGCACTGGACTCAGAAAAAGTGCGCCAAGGCCTGAAGCACATCTTACTGGGACCGGCAGAGTTGTATGAAGCTCTGCGAAGCCGAGGTGGGGCACAGGCAAGCTGAAGAGCGTTGGCGTTAAGAGGGCCGAGTCGGAAGCTGAATCACGTTCTCGGCTGCAGCGATCGCTTGCGCTTCAGCCAATTTGCGCCGCAGCATTTCATTTATTGAGGCAAGCTTTCTTACCTCACTGTCAAGCTGCCGAATCTCTTCTCTAAGCAGCTTATTTTTATGCTGCGATGAGGCAAGTTGCTCCCTGGCTGCGTTGCGTTGGTCACGAAGTGAATGGCCCGAATGGCGGCGAATGGCTTCGGCAACATCCTGATACTTATTGTGTATGAGGGCAGGTGTAACGCCAGCCTCTCGTGCTACTGCAGAGATACTGACGGTTTTCCCTGTTGCCACAATTTTATCCATGGCAATCTTTAAATCATTTTCGGTTTGAGTTCTATCTCTCTTGCGAGATGACGGCGGGGAATTTTCGAGTTCGCTCATTGCAATTGCCTACATCATCAAAATGATCCATTACCGAGGTCACTAAGCACTTGACGAGCTCGCGTTAAGTCTCGTTCAACGCGCTGCTGCGCTGCGGGGCCGAGTTCAAGTGCTACCTGTTGAAGCTCAGTTTGGTGCACAAAAAGTTCGCGCCAAACAGGCTCGAAACGGCGGTCAATAACAGAATTGCCGCAAGGAGCGCACCGGGGGCGCTCGTACAAACCTTGACCGCCACACCCCTCCGCGTCTTGGGATAGGCACCAGGAATGCCCAGTGCTGCGGATGGTGACTTTGCTAGCCGTCTCTCTAATAAGAGCCTTGCGGTCTGGAAAAGCGTGCCCTCTCATGGCCACAATTTTTTTTCCTGCACCACCAGCCAACGGCGTATCTTCCGACATCCAAGATCCGATTGTTTCGACTTTGTATTTGAATAATTCGGCAAGGCATTCGTCGTAAAGAGTCTCATCCTGCATTCGATTGGCGGCGTAGAGTTGGCTCATATCAAGCGTTGAGTGCTTGAACTGATTCTTCAGAAATAGCAAATTGCCAAGTCGATGCTGAACAAATGTCCGCGCATATGTCCGTCTAAATTGATGTGGTGCTAGCTTCCATCCTGACCCACATGACCTAGCTATTCGCTGTAATTTCTTCCCCCAAACCCTGCCAGAAAGAGAGTTTGAATCGGAGGCTGACATGAATATGCGGTGTTTAATTTCTTGTAAATGTCCAAGTCGACTATTTTCAAGTGCCGATAATTTGTCTGATCTGTTTAGCAGTTCTTTTATTTCTTGCTCTACGCGAGCATGATGAGGTTCGGCCCATCTCTCCACAACTGAAAGCACGTCTAGCCCCATTGCGGACACAAGGTACTCTACGGCCCCTTTTTTTGTCTTGTGTTCTATGGAGGCGATCCAATGATATGTGAATCCATCTTTTGTCTCGCTTCTGCCAGCATTTTTTCTTATGCCTAAAATTTCGTCGCAACGCATTCCGGTTAAAAGCCCTATCAATACGAAGCAGCAGTCTCTAATCGAATTCAGTTCAACATCTTTGAATGTGGAGCGCAAGCCTGCATCTCGTTCATTCATGATTTGGTTTGCAGAGATAAGAGTTCTTTCGC
>NZ_SCTN01000604.1 GCF_004297345.1 Aquabacterium sp.
CGACATGGTTGACGTAGGCCGACTCGTCGGCCCATTGAAACGCGCGCGGCAAGGGTGCCATGCAGCGCGCCGGATCGAAGGCAAACGCATGACGCGCTCCCTTGCCGTGGTTGAGCGTCTCGTAAAGGTCCTGCAGTTGCGGCGCGAAAAAATCCCAGTCGTCGAGTGCCTTCTGCAAGGTCGGACAAATGCCGGACGCCAGATGGACCGTGGTCAGATCGCGCGACACCACGGCCAGCTGGCCATCGCGTGATCCGTCCTTGAGGGTGGCGAGTTTCATGGCGTGAATATGCAGCGATCGAGTGGCGGGTGGGCGTGTGCAGGGCGATGGCGCACGGTGCGGCGCATTCTGCCACGCGCGATTCGCCGCCTGGCGCGCAGGCTTCGCTAAGATGGCCGCATGTCGACGACGATCGCGCCCCGCCTGCCGGCCTTGTTCGGCGTCCGCCGCATCGCGCTGTACGTCGCGGCTTCGCTGCTGCTGCACGCGCTGCTCCTGCGGGCATTCGATCACGGTCTGCGTTTCGGTGCCGCCGAGCCGGTCTACGCGCCGGCACCGGTCGAGGCGACGATCGTCGAAGCGGCCGTTGCGGTCCCGCGTGTGCGCGTCGCGCCGGCACGTCGCGCGCCGCGCGCGATCAGGAAGGCCCCTTCCATCGACCCGATACCGCCCGCGCCGGCTGCCGACACCGCCCCGTCCGCTCAGGCGCCCGAGAGCACTGCTACGCCATCGGCGAATGCGTCCCCCGGGGATGCGGTGTCGGGCGAGGCCACGACGGCCGGCGAGGCCTCGCAAACGGCTCCCACGCCATCGACCGCAATCGCATCCGGGGAGGCCGCAGCCCCGACCAGCACGACGGACGCGGCCGCCGAGACGACGACGAACGCCGTGCCCGACACGACCGCCGACCAGCGCTTGCATATCGACCACTGGCCGCCGAACGGAACGCTGACCTTCAAGGCGCTGGCGCTGCAAGGCAAGACGCCGTATTACGGCACCGGCGAATTGCACTGGCAGATCGCCGATGGCCGTTATCGCATCGAGCAGACGATGGGGCTGGATCTGCTGATCACCACACTGCGGCTGCAAAGCTCGACCAGCGAAGGCAGCGTGCAAAGCGACGGTCTGGCGCCCGACCGCTATACCGAGCAACGGCGCAGCCGCGCGACCGTGGCGACGAACTTCAATCGCGAGCCGGACAAGCAGACCATCACGTTCTCGGCGTCGAGCAAGGCGTTTCCGCTCGCGGCCGGGGCTCAGGACCGTGCGAGCGTGCTGTTCCAGCTGGCCGGGCTGGTGCGCAGCGCCACCGACCCGGCGCGCATCGACGCGTACGAGGTGCAACTGGCCGGAACACGCGGGGTCGAGACCTGGTCGTTCGCGCTGGTCGGGGAAGAGGAACTCGCGCTCGGGCCCGGCCCGGCGCGGGCCTTGCATTTCGTACGGCTGCCGCGGCCGGAGTCATACGAATCGCGTGTCGAGATCTGGTATGCGGCTGCCTTCGAGGGCTATCCGGTGCGCATCCGGTACACCGAGCGCAACGGCGACGTGATCGACCTCACGCTCGATGCGTTTCGCGTCGGCGCCGGGTCGTGATCGGCCCGGCGCCGGT
>NZ_SCTN01000599.1 GCF_004297345.1 Aquabacterium sp.
ACCGGGCAGGATCCGGATGCCGTTGAGCGATGGATCCCCGCCCACGATCCGCTCGGTCCGGAACTCGTCCGACCCGGGCTCGGCGAGGATGAGCGCGACCATCGTGGCGTCGATCACGCCCGCCACGCCCGTGGCGACCAGGTCGTGCAGTCCCGCCGGATCGATGGTGCCGTTGAGCTTTGCCGACAGGTCCGACAGGCGGACGAGCAGTTCGGCTCGCTCGGCGAGCTTGACCCGTTCGTGGCCGAGCGCCAGCGCGGCGGACAGGCGGTCTCCGACGATCTGCATGGTCGCGAAGTCGTCGTCGTCGAGTTGACGCGCGGAATTCGACTCGACATTGAGCACGCCGAGGAGTCTCGCGCCGCTGACGAGCGGGACGCTGATCTCGGCGTTGACGGCCGGGTCGGCCGATTCGTAGTTCAGATCGGCCGCGACATCGCGGACGAAGGCCGGCTCGAGGGTCCGCGCCACCCGCCCGATCACGCCGCGCTGGATGTCGAACGTCTGGATGGGGTTCGCATAGTTTCGCTGGGCCCCGAGCTGGAGCGCGGCACCGTCCCAGAGGTAGACCGATGGGTACCGATACCCGAACGTCGTCTCGAGGATCTCCATCACCGTGCCGAGGACGTCGCCGCGTGGACCCTCGCGGGCGAGCAACCGGCCGACGGATTCCACCGCGCTGAACTGGCGGGTCCGACGCCGCTCCCGCGCGTGCGCCTCCTGCGCGCGTTCGACGGCTCGCTCCATCGAAGCCACGACGCGCCGACTCCCGATGGCCAGGACGACCTCGGCAGCGACCATCGCGAGGGCCTCGTGCCTCGCCCCGTCAGAGAAGCCGGGCAGGAGGATCGGGGCAATCGTCACCAGCACCCCGGCTCCGGCGGCCACGAGGGCGCCGCGGGTCCCGATCGCCGCCGCCATGGCGACCACGGGGATATAGAGCGCTGCGATCGGCGCAACGTCGGGACCGGCGGCCTGTGTGTTGGCGGCCACGACGAACGCGAGCGAGAAGGCAAGGCGGACGGCCGACCAGGACCGAGCCCGCGTCCCGGTCAAAACGGCCTGGATGAGGAAGAAGCTTCCGCCGACCGCCAGGACCTGCAGCGCGGAGGGGTCGTTGACGATCAACTCGATCGCGACCACCGGGAACGCCACGAAGCCCGCCAACAGGAGCTGCGGGTCCCGCCGGGCAATGGTCAGGTAGCGGCGCCACGGCATCCGGCGCCGATGCGGATCGGGCTCGGAGCGGGCGAACTGGGCGATCGGCGGAAAGACGGTATGCGCCGATCCCGCCGCTGGACCGCCAGACGGCGGTGCGGCGAGGACGGCCGGGCCGGGACTCGCTGGGTGCTGTAGCTCGGACATTGCTGGGTCACGCGGACAGAGGCTGGACGGTCGGATGGTTGAGGTCCGATGGGCGCGATCATCCGTCGCCCGTCCGCGCGCGACCATCGCCCTTCCGTACCAGACCGCACAGGACCGACGGCTGGTTCAGCGCCCGGCG
>NZ_SCTN01000528.1 GCF_004297345.1 Aquabacterium sp.
GACAACACCGCGAGCACCTGCCCACGCTTGACCTTGTCGCCCACGTTCGCTTGCACCTCAGCCAGACGCAAGCCTGACAACTCGGCGCCGATCACGGCTTCCTGCCAGGCGGCGATGGCGCCATTGGCCGAAATCACGAGGGGCCACTGCCCTGCCTGTGGCTTGACCGTCTGCACACTCAAGGCCGCCTTGGCAGCAGTTGCAAACGGTTCAGCGGCAGCGACCACTTCAGGCTTGTCCTTCTTACCCACATCGGCCCGGGAATGCAGCCAGCTTGCACCTGCAGCAGCCACTGCTGCCGCTGCCAACCAACGACCATGACGATTGATCCACCCGGGCATGCCACCCCTCCTTGAACGTGAGCCTCGTGCCGGAATATGAAAAGAGAAAATCCGGCGATGCCCGGTTTCTACCAGAAGCTGAGGGGCTCTTTCAGGGCGTGGCCACATGTAATTTGCACATCACCATCAGTTTGACCTGAATACCCGGTGAACGAACGCGTCCATTGCCGACACAGCTTGCAAGCATTCGCCATCCTGTTGGCACAATGTGCCATGGCCACACGCCGTTGAAGTACATGCAAGCAATCACCTCCACGCCAGCGTCCATGCCCTTGAAGCCCTGGGCGCACAGCACCCGCGAAGGCTTTACCGTGCGGGGATGGCATTCGCCCCCCAGCGGCAAACCTCTGCTGCACTTCATTCACGGCAACGGCTTTTGCTCGCTGACCTATGAACCCATGCTGCAAAAGCTGGCTGCGCACTTTGACCTGTGGTTGTTCGATGCGCAAGGTCATGGCGACAGCGACCACGGCGGGCGCTTTGTCGGATGGAACCGCAATGCCGACATCGCGAAAGAAGCGCTCGACAAGCAAGGCACGGCGTTCAAATCCGTGCCCCATTACGCGACAGGGCACAGCTTTGGCGGAGTGCTCACCAGCCTGATCCTGGGCGATCATCAACAGCACTTCCAGCGAGCCGTGCTGCTGGACCCTGTGCTCATGCCGCCAGCCATGCTGATGGGCCTGTCCGTGGGAGAGTTCACTGGCATCGCCAAACAGACGCCGATGGCGCGCCAGGCACGCGCCAGACGCCGGCATTGGGCGTCCAGACAGGAAGCCTTCGAGCTGCTTCATGGCAGAGGCACCTACAAGGGCTGGGCCGATGAAGCCTTGATGGCCTTTGTGACCCACGCCCTGAAAGACGCCGCAGATGGCGGGGTGGAACTCAAGTGCAAACCCAGCCGCGAGGCTGACATCTTCAGCACTGGCCCCGACCGGCTCTGGGGCCTGCTGGGGCGCGTGCGCACGCCCACGCTGGTGCTGCACGCCAGCCACACCTTCCCCTTCGTCAAGGAATCGCTGGGCCGCTGGATGGCCATGAACGATGCCGTCTCAGGCGAGGAAGTCAAAGGTGGCCACTGCTTCATGCAGGAGCACCCCGTGCAAACGGCCGAGCAGGTAGCGGCCTACTTGCTGGGCAGCACCACCTGATACAGATATCCGCGGGTACCACAAGCGCTGAACAAGCGGCGCTTGCCCGCGATATTGCTGGCATCAAACAAGGCAAGGCCATGTCAGCATCACGCGCATGAGATCTTTTCTGTTCCTGTTAACCACGGCAGCCCTGGCTGGCGCCTTGACCGCCTGCACCTTGCGCCCGCCCGAGAGCAGCGAAGAACTCATGGTCGACAGCATGACGCTCACGCCCGAACTGGCGCAAGGCATCACAGCCAAGCCTTTTTGCCTGCACCTGCGCTACAGCAACGAGTTCTACGTGGCCTACAGTGACTCGCGCACCGAAGCATGGATCACCGAAGGCCGCTGTGACAGCGCCAAGGCCGACAAACGCCGCGTGGACGGCATCCGCCTGAGTTGGTGGAACGATTGGTACGACACGCAGACCAATCGCCAGTGCCTGGACACCGATGCCTGCCGCATGAACGACCAGAATGTGGTGGAAGGCCGCAACATCCGCTGCGCCTCCGCACAAGCCCGAGATGGCAACCAGACGGCGTTCATCACCACGGATCACGCTGTCTGCCACTGAGCCTCATCACGAAATCGGCTCAATTGGCTGCGGCTGCGCTCACCTTGTTGGCCACGATCACGTTGTTGACCAGACGGCCTTCAACCTGAACGCGATCGCCCACACTCAGCCCGCCACACACGCTGCAGACCATCTGCCGCGTATCAACAGCCAATCCGTTGACGGCAATCACACCAGCCGTGTCCAGCGACAGGCTGGTGACCACACCGTCCACGCTGGCCTGATCCCTGTCTGACACGCTGGGTTGATCGAGCGTCATCACCTGCCCTTGCCATACCGCAGGAGAGCTGCCATCGGCAGAGGCCGGCGAATACAAGACGGTTGACACCTTTGCAGAAGCCACACGTCCATTGGCGAGCCCGATCACATCCGTACCCCACTGATAGGAAATGGTCTGCTGCCCGATGCGACAGCGTCCGTTGATCGGATCCAGATCCTGAATCACCCCATGCACCACATAGTGATCTGGCACAGCCCCGGCGCGACGCTCGATGCGCGTGGCCACGTACACATCGCGCCGGGCATCATGGAATCCGTAAACCGTCACGAACTCATTGGCAGACAGGCTCGCCAGGCCTTGCGGCAGGCTTTCATCCACATGCGTGGCGCCGGACACAAGCACCGTCTGGCCCATGACCACCAGGGTGTCCGTGCCAACGCGGTCAATGGGGCCGACCAGGGCGGGCACCAGGCTGATATCGCGAGCCTGAGCCTGATCGCGCGAGCCAACATGCTCAACGGTCGAACCGGTCAGCTCTACAACCATGCCCAATTTGATGCTGGCCGATGACACGGTCTGGCCGTCTGTGTCGCGCACAGTGGCCGAGGTCTGATCGAAGTGGATGCCGTTGACCACGATGGAGCCGAACGACGTCACAGGCCCGTTGCTGAACGAACCCGTCCCCCCGCTGCTGACGCCCGCCTGGGTGTCGCTGCCAGACGATCCGCCGCCGCCACAGGCGCTCAAACTCAATATCGCAGCAAGCAACGCCGCGCTGATCAGCTTGTTCATGTTCTCACCTCTTCCTGCTTTTCGTATTGGTTTTCGCGGCTGGCCGCTTCGCTGTGTGAGCAAGCGCTTGCGCCTTGGGCATGCTGTCTGGCATGCGGTCTTCATAGCTGTACACGCCAATGCGCACCCGCTGATCCTGCGGTCGCCCAGCCAAGCGGTCTTCTTCGATGCGGCGTTCCAGCAAAGCCACGGCCTCGGCCAGCAAACGCTGCCACTGACTGGCGACGAAGTCGTGCGCCACGCGCACTGACTCAAGCGACAACTCGTCAGCAAACACCGCCTGATCAAAATGCGTCACGCCGCCACTGCCCGTGACGTTGCTGACCACGCCGCTCAGGTGATCGCCCACGTTGTCAGCCAGAAAGCCCAGCATCTGCTGCTTGTCC
>NZ_SCTN01000529.1 GCF_004297345.1 Aquabacterium sp.
TGCGCCAGTGGTTGTATCCACCGGCTGGGCCGCAACCTAAGGTCGGCATCAATGTTCTGCTGGATCAGACGGATGCTTTGCGCCACGTCGATCGTGTGCTGCTGTACATGACGGGACGCGAGCGCATCGAGGGGCTCGATACGGTGAGTTTTGTGCCCGGTGCGCTGGCGGATCACCTGACATCGTTTGGCGGCATGTTGGACGATGCGCATGGTCAGATGTCCGTGCTGTCGTGGATTGATGCAGGCGCAACGGCCAGCTATGGCACGACGAGCGAGCCGTGTGCGCATCCACAAAAATTTCCGCATCCCCAGGTTTTGCTGCTGTTCTACGTACAAGGTGCGACGGCCCTGGAGGCGTACTGGAAAAGCGTGATGTGGCCTCAGCAGGGTTTGTTTGTGGGCGAACCTCTGGCTGCCCCTTTCGCGCATTGATGGGGGCAGTCAGCGCAGCAGGCCCCAGCGCACACGTTGGGCGATCCACCACTTTCTGAGCGGGGTCAGCACGATTCGTTCGTGCAGAACCCGATCTCCTCGGCTGGCAACTTGATCGATCAAGTGCAAGTAGATATGGCTCAGCACGATCAGCGGCTTCAGCGCGGCCCGATCTGTTGAGGGGAGGGCGCGACAAGCTTGTAGCCCTTGATGAAGGTGTGCTGCTGCCTGTGTGTGCAGATGGGCCAGCAGCTTGGGCCAGCCGTCTGGCTGGGAGTCGGCATCAGGTTTGCTCAACTGATGTGCACGTACATCATGGGCCTGTAGCACATCGATGGCGACCTGGATCCAGCCGGCCCGGGCATCCTGCCCTATGCGTGTCAATTGATGGGCTTGACGCAGTCCCCAGCCGAGTTGATGTGCGGCCTGTCTCGCGGCATCGCTGCTTGCGCCCAGCAGGATGGCTGCGCCCTCTGTGGCTGCCCCTGTGGTTTGTCGCATGTGCCGCTGCAGACTGGCGTCATCCAGCCATCTGGTCTGATTGATCAAGGTGATCAGGCCCTCGATCTGGCTCGCCCACAACGGCCAGGCTGGCAACTGGATGGCGGGTGTTGATGCCGTGGCTTGCGTCAGTGCCTTGATCAAAGGATGGTGCGCCTGGCCTTGTGAGGCGTCGCTTATTTCCTGCAACCACCAGCGTAGTTTCGTTTCTGCCACGCCCGGATCCTGGATTTTGAACGGAATCTGGGCGGTCTCGTGCCACCATTGCACCCATGACTGCAAGGCTTGACGCCGTGAAGCAGGTGCCGTAGCCAAGGCGTAGTAGAGGCTGCTGCCTGTTCCTGGGAACACGTCAGGGGAAGTATGCGGGCTGGATGAGTTCATGACATTTGGCGAGACACAGTCCGTATTGTCTCAATAGCTGAATTGACAGATCAGGAAGTCCTTGCCTACATTACTGACCCGCGAGTCAGTTATTCTGTCATCGCCTGATGCCGGGCGTTTCCCTGTAGTCGAATGACCGCGCATCACCCATTGATTTCACACATATCGCCCTATGAAATTGAATGCGCGCCGCGCGCCTGCGGTCATGGCTTTGATCTCGTCTGCCCTGTTTCTGGCCTTGGCTGGCTGTAGCAAGGAAGCCCCCGCGCCCACGCCTGAGCGTGCGGTTCGTACCTTGCTGATCTCGGAGACGGGTGGTGTGCTGGAGCGTGAGTATTCCGCCGATATCCGTGCACGCACGGAGTCGCGTCTGGGTTTTCGCGTGCCGGGCAAGGTTGCTCGGCGTCTGGTTGAGTTGGGGCAATCGGTTCGATCAGGGCAGGTACTGGGGCAACTGGATCCTCAGGATCTGAGGCTGCAGCAAGACGCCGCACGGGCAGGGTTGGCGGCTGCCGAGGCCAATGCCACACAGGCCGCCTCTGATCTCAAGCGCTTTACCGAGTTGAAGTCGCAAGGCTTCATCAGCGAGGCTGAACTGGAGCGCCACAACACCATGGCCCGCACGGCGGAGGCCAGCTTGCGTCAGGCACGGGCCCAGGCAGGTGTTCAAAGCAATCAAACCAGTTATGCGGCCCTGGTGGCTGACGCGGCTGGCGTGATCACGTCCGTAGACATGGAGCCCGGCCAGGTGGTCAATGCCGGCATGCCAGTGCTGACGCTGGCTCATGATGGCCCGCGCGACGCCGTGTTTGCCGTGCCGGAGGATCTGGGGCAGGCGGTGCGTGGTCTGGTGGGCAAGAAGGATGCGATCAAGGTGCGCCGCTGGGGCACGAGCGAATGGGTGCCGGCGACAGTGCGTGAAGTCGCTGCCGCGGCCGATCCGGTGACGCGTACTTTCCTGGCCAAGGCGGATGTCGGCAAGGCTGGCTTTGAGCTAGGCCAGTCGGCCAGCGTGGCTTTCAACACGCCCGTGCGCGTGAGTGGCGGACTGCGCATCCCGCTGTACGCCTTGGCCGAACGTGATGGCAAGTCCATCGTCTGGGTGCTGGACGATAAGACCATGACGGTCAAGCCGCAGCCTGTCATCACAGGTGACATCACTGGCAATGTGGTGCTGGTGGCCAAAGGCCTGAATGCCGGGCAGGAGATCGTGACCGCTGGCGTGCATGCGCTCAATCCCGGTCAGAAGGTGCGCCGCTATCAAGCTGGCGCGGCTGATGCGGCCGCTTCGGGCACCAGCCCGGCGGTGAAGCCCTGATCGGCGAGGAGCGAGTCTTGAGTCACAAGCCAGATTCCTCGAACGAGGCGCAGGGAAAGCGTTTCAACATTTCCCGTTGGGCGCTGGAGCACCCCGCACTGACGCGCTACCTGATGGTCGTGCTGATGCTGCTGGGCCTGGCCGCCTATTTCCAGTTGGGGCAAGATGAAGATCCGCCCTTTGCCTTTCGCATCATGGTCGTGCGGTCCTACTGGCCCGGCACGACCGCCCAGCAGATGGCCGAGCAGGTGACCGACAAGATCGAGCGCACGCTGCAGGAAGTGCCGTACGCGGACAAGATCCAGTCCTACACCAAGCCCGGTGAATCCTTCACCATGTTCATGGTCAAGGACTCTTCGCCGCCCAAAGAGATTCCCAACCTCTGGTACCAGGTGCGCAAGAAGGTGGGCGACATGCGCTACACCTTGCCGCAAGGAGTGATCGGGCCCTTCTTCAACGACGAGTTCGGCGATGTGTACGGCTCGATCTACGCGGTGTCTGCCGATGGCTTCTCGCAAGAGGAGTTGCGCCAGTTTGCCGACCGGGCGCGCTCGGATCTCTTGCGCGTGCCGGGCGTGGCCAAGGTGGAGTTGTTTGGTGTCCAGGCTGAAAAAATCTTCCTGGAGATCCCGCAGTTCAAGCTGGCTCAACTGGGGCTTGATCTCCAGCAGGTCATCGCGCAACTCAATGCCCAGAACGGCATCGAAGGCGCAGGCGTCTACAACGGCGATCGCAGCAATATCCAGATGCGCGTGAACGGCGCTTTCCAGAACGTCGAGCAGATCCGCCAGATGCCCCTTCGCCTGGTCAACCAGGCTACCGGGCAAGCGCGCACTTTCAGGCTGGGCGATATCGCCACCATCCGCCGTGGTTATGAAGACCCACCTGTGACCAAGGTGCGCCATCAAGGCAAGGCCGTGATCGCCATGGGCATTTCGATGGCCAAGGGCGGCGACATTATCCAACTGGGCAAGAGCCTGACGGAAGCCACCGAGCGCATCAAGGCGGACTTGCCGGTCGGCATCGAACTGGACCAGATTCAGAACCAGCCCAAGGCGGTGACGTCCTCTGTCGGTGAGTTCGTGCATGCGTTGGTCGAGGCCGTTGTGGTCGTGCTGGCCGTGAGCTTCCTGAGCCTGGGCTTGCACACCAAGCCATTGCGCCTGGACGTGTGGCCTGGTCTGGTCGTGGGCATCACCATTCCGCTGGTGCTGGCCGTGACCTTTCTGATCATGGATCTGTGGGGGGTGGGCCTGCACAAGATTTCGCTGGGTGCGCTCATCATTGCGCTGGGCCTGCTGGTGGACGACGCCATCATCGCCGTCGAGATGATGGTGCACAAGCTCGAAGAGGGCTACGACAAGATGAGTGCGGCCACGGCGGCTTACGAGATCACGGCCATGCCCATGCTGACGGGCACCCTGATCACGGCGGCTGGCTTCCTGCCGATCGGCATGGCCAACTCGTCGGTGGGTGAGTACACCTACGCCATCTTTGCCGTGACGGCAGCGGCGCTGCTCATCTCCTGGATCGTGTCCGTGTATTTCGTGCCTTACCTGGGGCAGTGGTTGCTGCGCACCAAGCCCAAGGTTCAGGCGGGTGATGCGGTCGATCTGTACGATACCCCGTTCTACACGCGCTTCAAGGCGCTGGTGAACTGGTGCGTGGGGCACCGCTGGATCACCATTGCCATCACCTTGAGCGCCTTGTTCTTGGGCTTTGTCGGCATGGGCAAGGTGCAGCAGCAGTTCTTCCCGGATTCAAGCCGCCCCGAAATCATCGTGGACCTGTGGCTGCCGGAAGGCACCAGCTTTGATGCCACCGAGGCTGCCGCTCGCCGCTTTGAGTCCCGGATGATGAAAGAGCCAGGCGTGAAAACCGTGAGCTCGTGGATCGGTTCGGGCCTGCCGCGTTTCTACCTGCCGATGGATCAGATCTTCCCGCAGAGCAACGTCAGCCAGATCGTGGTGCTGCCGGAAGATGCGTCGATGCGCGAGAAGCTGCGCCACAAGCTGCCGGCGATCCTGGCCACCGAGTTCCCCGAAGTGCGTGCCCGCGTCAAGCTGCTGCCCAATGGCCCGCCCGTGCCCTATCCCGTGCAGTTCCGCATCGTGGGTGAAGACGTGACGGCGTTGCGCCACTGGGCTGAAGAAGCCAAGGATCTGATGCGAGCCAACGCGGACATGCGCGGCGTCAATGACAACTGGAACGAATCCATCAAGTCGATCCGTTTGTCGGTGGACCAGGACAAGGCGCGCGCGCTGGGTGTCACCACGCAATCCATCGCGCAGGCCAGCCAGGTGCTGACATCCGGCACGACCATCGGCCAGTACCGCGAGGGCGATCGCCTGATCGAGATCGCGCTGCGCTCGCCTCAATCCGAGCGCCAGACACTGGGCGCGCTGGACAACGCCTACGTGCCCACGGCTTCCGGCCGCATGGTGCCCGTGTTGCAGGTGGCCAAGCCCAAGCTGGTCTGGGAGCCAGGCGTGCTGTGGCGTGAAGGTCGCCATTTCGCCATCACGGTTCAAGGCGATGTGCGTGATGGCATCCAGGGCCCGACGGTCAGCCAGGCGCTGTGGCCCCAGATGAAGGCGCTGGAGGCCAAGATGCCCGTGGGTTATCACGTGCAGTTGGCGGGTACGGCTGAAGAAAGCTCGAAGGGGCAGGGCTCGATTTTTGCCAATGTGCCGGCCATGCTGTTCATCATCTTCACGCTGCTAATGCTGCAGTTGCAGAGCTTCTCCCGTGCCATGCTGGTCTTCTTGACTGGCCCGATGGGCATTGCGGGTGTGGCCATGGCCTTGCTGGCGTCTGGTCGCCCCTTCGGTTTCGTCGCCATGCTGGGCGTGATTGCCCTGATGGGCATGATCATGCGCAACTCGGTGATCCTGATCGACCAGATCGAGCAGGATCGCGCCCGGGGCGTGCCGGCCTGGGATGCCATCGTCGGGGCGGCCGTGCGCCGTTTCCGCCCGATCGTGCTGACCGCCGCCGCCGCCGTGCTGGCCATGATCCCGCTGAGCCGCAGCGCTTTCTGGGGCCCGATGGCCGTGGCCATCATGGGCGGCCTGATCGTGGCCACCTTGCTCACTTTGCTGGCCTTGCCGGCGATGTACGCTGCCTGGTTCAGGGTTCGCCGGGATACCGGTGTGGCCTGAACCCCGAAAAACAGGGTCTGAGCCGCGCTAGAATCGGCGGTTCAGACCAAATTAGCCAGTCCGGGTGCCGGGCGGGCCTGCGTGAGACAGTTCCATTCAGTGAGCCGCTTCGCAGGTGCGACCAGTGGCCGGGCTTTTCAGAGTTCATGCGCGGGTGGCGAAATTGGTAGACGCACCAGGTTTAGGTCCTGACGCCAGCAATGGTGTGGGGGTTCGAGTCCCCCCCCGCGCACCAGACTCAATTCTTATTCCTTACTGAGAGATCACATCATGGCGATCAACGTGGAGACCCTCGACAAGCTGGCGCGCCGCATCACGCTGTCGCTGCCTGCTGAAGTTCTGCAATCGGAAGTCGATGCCCGCCTCAAGAAGCTGGCTCGCACCGTCAAGGCCGACGGCTTCCGTCCCGGCAAGGTGCCGATGAACGTCGTGGCCCAGCGCTACGGCTATTCCGTGCAGTACGAAGTGGTCAACGACAAGCTGGGCGAAGCCTTTGCTCAAGCTGCTCAAGAAGCTAACCTGCGCGTTGCCGGTCAACCCAGCATCTCCGAAAAGGAAGGTGGCCCGGTTGAAGGTCAACTGCAATTCGATGCCACGTTCGAGGTCTATCCCGACGTGACCATCGGTGACCTGTCCACCGCTGAAGTCGAGCGCGTGACGGCTGAAGTCGATGACGCCGCCATCGACCGCACGATCGAAATCCTGCGCAAGCAACGTCGCACTTTCGCCCAGCGTCCAGCTGCCGAAGGCGCTGCTGACGGCGACCGCGTGACCATCGACTTCGAAGGCAAGATCGACGGCGTGCCATTTGACGGCGGCAAGGCTGAAGGCTTCCAGTTCCTGGTTGGCGAAGGCCAGATGCTCGAGGCCTTTGAAAAGGCTGTGCGCGGCATGAAGACCGGCGACTCCAAGACCTTCCCGCTGGCCTTCCCCGAGGACTACCACGGCAAGGACGTGGCCGGCAAGGAAGCTGACTTCCTCGTGACCGTCAAGAAGGTGGAAGCCCAGAACCTGCCCGAACTGAACGACGAGTTCATCAAGGGCCTGGGCCTGGCTGACGGTTCGCTGGAAGCCCTGCGCGCTGACATCAAGCGCAATCTGGACCGCGAAGTGAAGTTCCGCGTGGCCGCCCGTAACAAGGCTGCCGTGATGGAAGCCATCCTGAAGCTGGTTGATTTCGATCTGCCCCAGTCGCTGGTGGCCGCCGAGTCTGACCGTCTGGTGCAAGGCGCCCGCGAAGACCTGAAGGCACGTGGCATCAAGGACGCCGACAAGGCCCCGATCCCTGCCGAAATGTTCAAGCCCCAAGCCGAACGCCGCGTGCGTCTGGGCCTGACCGTGGCTGAACTGGTCAAGGGTAACAACCTGGCCGCCAAGCCCGAGCAACTGCAAGCTCACATTCAAGAGCTGGCACAGAGCTACGAGCAGCCCGCCCAAGTGGTGGCCTGGTACATGAGCGACCGTCAGCGCATGGCTGAAGTGGAAGCCGTCGTGATCGAAGGCAATGTGGCTGACTTCGTCATGTCCAAGGCCAAGGTGACCGACAAGGCTCTGAGCTTTGAGGAACTGATGGGCCAGGGTCAAGGCCAGCAAGCCGCTGCCTGATCGCCTGATCGGATAGAAAAGGGCGCCTGAGGGCTGACATTGGCCGGTGAATGCCGGTCGTCAGCCTGGGAAACCCTCAAAAAAAGCACCTGCAATCCCGAGTGAGGGCAGGTGCTTTTGTTTTGTGCGACCGTGTCTGTGCTTGCAAACAACGGAAAGACGATCAAGGTAGTCGTGCGCTTTTTCCGGCGTTCGACCCGGGCTTTTCGCAAGTCATAATCTTTTTACACACACACATTTGTGGCCCCTCATGACGAGGGGCTGCTGTTGAAGGAAGCACATGAGCGCACTGGACATTCAAAACCTGGGCATGGTGCCCATGGTCATTGAGCAATCGGGTCGTGGCGAGCGCGCCTACGACATCTACAGCCGCCTCCTGCGCGAGCGCGTGATCTTTCTGGTCGGCCCAGTGAACGATGCGACCGCCAACCTGGTTGTGGCGCAGATGTTGTTCCTGGAGAGCGAGAACCCCGACAAGGACATTTCGTTCTACATCAATTCGCCTGGTGGCAGCGTGAGCGCGGGCATGTCGATCTTCGACACGATGAACTTCATCAAGCCGGACGTGTCTACACTGTGCATGGGCATGGCCGCCTCCATGGGCGCCTTCCTGCTGTCAGCTGGCACCAAGGGCAAGCGTTTCGCGCTGCCTAATTCCAAGATCATGATCCACCAGCCTCTGGGTGGTACACAGGGGCAGGCCACGGACATCGAAATCCACGCCCGCGA
>NZ_SCTN01000530.1 GCF_004297345.1 Aquabacterium sp.
CTGACGGCCAAACTGCACGCCACGTCCCGCCAGATCCGGATGCGTGATGAGTTGGAGCAGGCCAAGCTGACCTTGGTCGAACTCAACGAGCAACTGCGGCACAAGAGCCTGCACGACGAATTGACCGGTCTGGGCAACCGACGCGGCTTTGACGAACGCCTGGAAGACTATGTGGCACAAGCTCGCAGGGATCAACGCCCGCTGACAGTGTTGCTATGCGACGTGGACTTCTTCAAGCGCTACAACGACCGTTTGGGCCACATCGAAGGCGACGCATGCCTGCGCCATATTGGCGACATTCTCAAACAGGTTTGCCGCCGCCCCCTGGATTACGCCGCGCGCTACGGCGGCGAAGAGTTTGTGCTGTTGCTACCCAACACCCCGGCCGAAGGTGCGCTGACTTTTGCCTTGGCCTTGCAACACGCCATGGACCGTGATGGCCGCTACCACCCGGACTCAGCCGTGGCCAGCCACGTCACGCTATCGGGCGGCTTTGTCAGCGTCATCCCGGACGGTGGCACCACAGCTGAAAGCCTGGTGCGGCAAGCCGACGAGGCTCTGTACGAAGCAAAAGCCCGCGGGCGCTATCGTTTCGTCAACTTGAGCGCATGCATGGACACAGGCGACCTGTCAACAGCGCCGAGAATTTTGAACAGCGCATCAAGGGTGGCATGACGCCGCCGTGCGCTCAAGCTTCAGCAGGGGCCGAAGGCTTCGATACACGCTCATGCGCACGAGCCATGACATCCGCTGGCGGCAATCCTTTGAGCGTGTGATCTGACCAGACCTGGCGCCAGCGGCGCGCACCCGGCATGCCGCTGTACAGACCAAGGATGTGCCGGATCACGGCAGGCCAGCGAACCTCGCCGTGCGGCATGCCGGCCGTGCGATTCATTTCGCGCTGCGCGTAGTCGATCATGAGCGCCTCCACGCTCTCCCTGCTCATGGCCGGAGCATCCGACTGCGGCACACCGAAGAAGAGCCGATCCCAATCCGCCATCATCCAGGGCGTGTGATAGGCCGCACGCCCCACCATCAGGCCATCCAAGGTAACGCCATCCAGCACGGCATCAGGCTGCAACTGCGCCAGACACGCAGCGTTGTCGGCCAGGCCGCCATTGAGCACGATGGTCAGGTGCGGAAACTCCTGCTTGAGCCGGTGCACGAACTCGTAGCGCAAAGGCGGGATCTCGCGGTTCTCCTTGGGGCTCAAGCCTTTGAGCCAGGCATTGCGCGCATGCACGATGAACACCTTACAGCCCACATCGGCGATGGTGGCCACGAAATCGCGCACGAACTCGTAGTTCTCGATCTGGTCGATACCAATGCGGTGCTTGACCGTGATGGGCATGCGCGCATCACCGCCCGTGGCATCCATCATCGCCTTGATGCCATCGGCCACGAGGCTGGCCTCCGACATGAGACAGGCGCCAAACGCCCCGCGCTGCACACGCTCGCTGGGGCAGCCGCAATTGAGATTCACCTCGTCATAGCGCCATTGCAAGGCCAGCTTCGCGCACTTCGCCAGATCGGCAGGTTCGCTGCCACCCAACTGCAGGGCGAGTGGGTGCTCTTCTTCGTTGAAACGCAGATGGCGGTCCACGTCGCCATGCAGCAAGGCGCCGGTCGTCACCATCTCGGTATACAGGCGCGCATGCCTGCTTAACAGGCGATGAAAATAGCGGCAATGGCGATCCGTCCAGTCCAGCATGGGCGCAACGCACATGCGCCACGGGCTGGCCTGCTCTGCCCACACGGGCGTTTCAAGCTTGGTTTCAGACATTCGTCAATTCTGAGGTCATGCAGCGCTGAACGAGTCAGATCACTGCCGTCATGTCGGACATGATCTGCGCCAGACGCAGCAGCATGTCGTGGCGAACCACCGTGTCCGTGAACACGTGATCAGCCTCCTGAAAAATATGCAGGCCAAGCACACCTGCACCTTGCAAACCGGTCAGCACGCTGCCAGCCTGCTCTCGCAGCATGGTTTCACCAGGGTCGCCATTGGCGAAGATGAAATTGACGCGAATACCTTTGCCGGTCAAGCGCCGCAAGTCGGTACCCAGATCGTCCTTGAGCGGCCAATGTATGCGGCGAGCCAGATTCTTCAACCTGGCAGACACCAGCATGCTTACCCGGCTGAACAGCACCTTGAACAATGCGTCGAACTTGATCTGTCCCTTGAACAGCTTGAGCCACTTTTCCAGCGATGCGGCCGACTCCTTGTAGCTGGCTGCAGCGGAGTGGACCTTCTGCACAGAGAAATCTTCGCCCTCTTCCAGCGACAGGCCTTCTGCGTTGAAAAAGATCAAGGGGTTGATCATCGTGATGGACGACAAGGGCATGCCATCACGGGCAGCCTTGAGCGCATGGTAAGCACCTGCGCACAAGCCACAAGCGTGAACCTTCTTGACACCTGCTTGAGCCAGGAGATACGCCAAGGCCACGCGAACATCGTCCATGGCCTCGTGCGGATAACTCATGTTGAGTACGCGGCCTTCACGCAACTCGCCGTCACCGATACCAGCCAGATCCAGACGCATGACGACGTGCCCGGCAGCGGCCCAGCGGCGCGCCATGGTCACCGACAGGCGACTGGGCCCGATACGCCGCGTCGAACCCGCATTGAGGATGAGGATCGCATGGCCTGTTCGGCCTTGCCCCTGGTCTGGTTGCGTCAACAAACCGAACGCAGGCCCGCCAGAGACAAACAAGGCTTGCTCCGAAACGACGCCACAGGCCTGATCCGGCACATTGATCAAGCCCTCGGCACTGATGCTCAAGGGCGTCGTATGCGGAGCCACTTGATGGCCAAAGTCAGGTCGTCTGTCCGGAACCAGTTCCGCCAGCCATTGCACACTGGCCTCCAGCATGGCCTGAGGCGCCACCGCATGATGCGGGTCTGCCATCATGGCCACATAGCCGGGCAAGGCCTGCTGCTGAACCCTCACGCCCTGCGCTTGCAGCGCCTTGATCCATGCCGAACTGCCTGGCATGTCGTCGCGATCAAGCACCAGCACATCCGGTGCAGGTGCTTGCGGCAATTGCGCCAGATCCACCGCGGACAAAGCGTCCCGTGTGCGCTGGCTCATCTGGTATCCACCCGACTGGAACACACCTTCCAGCGGTTGAGGCTCGGTGCGCTTGCTGGCTGCAGCCTGCAAGGCGGTCAACTCTCGCACAAAGCCACGCCCCTTGACGACAGGCGCCACAGCGATCAGACCAACGACATCATCTCGGCCTTGCGCTGCCAGGCTCGCCATCGCCACGCCTGCTCGCACACCCAACAAACAAACTTTGGACACACCAGTTTGCTGCTTGAGTTGCGCTATCGCATGAAATACGCCACCAACCCAGGCCTCCACGCTGCCATCAAGCAAGGCGTCTCCGGCCGAATCGCCCTCGCCAGGATAGTCAAAGCGAACGCAGGGCCAGCCGTGTTGACTCAGCAACAAAGCCCATTGCCGCAAACTGTGGTGGGCAGAGACTTCTTCTCGTCCCCAGGGGCTGCACAGCACCACACCCACATCGCGAGCAGGCGACGTGCCTTGGTGCAACCAGCCAAACAGCGGCAAAGCCGAAGGCCCGAAAAACATGGGCTGCGCAGACATCACGACAACGCGTCACTTTCCATTCGAATACTGACCACGCCATCCATATTCAAGGCGCGAACACAACCTGACAAGGCCGAGACCTGGCGGCCCGCCCCCACAAGATGAACACGCACGGTTCGGACCTCACCTGGTGACAGGTGGAAATACGCGTCATCTGGCCGGGCACCATCCACCTCCCAGTGCACGGCCTGGGCAAATCGGGTGGAGGACAAGGACACGTCAAACACCCCAGGCTCCACGCAACGCGCCGACGCAGAAAGCCCCAGATCACGCTCCAAAGGCAAATTCAAACCGCCAGGGAAAGAATGCGTGCGGGCCAAATCCCGACCATCCTCATCGCGCAATACGGCGACCAGCACCTGCGCCGTCACCGGCCCGAAACGATAAGACCACGACCAGTCCGCGAACCACTCGAACCAATTCATCAACGGCCACGACTGAGCGCTGCGCGCAGGCAACTCGAGCACTTGCGTGCCCTGCCCCACTTGCGTCGAACCATGCCGCCATGCGGTCACTTCCAGCGTGGTCTTGAGCGGGCGCCCTGTTTCATTGCAGGCATGCATGAACAGGCCATTGCCCCCTTCATCCGTCATGGCAATCGAGATGGGCTGCAAAGTGCGCTTCAGATAGAAATAAGGCGCCTTGGCTTGCCCTTGGCTGTCCACGACACCCCAACCTGCTCCCGGCCAGAGATCTCGCAAAAACCAGATCATGGCGCCCTGGCAGGCAGATGAGGCCCGGCGCCACTCGGCAAAAGTCGCAGCCATCACTTCACCAACGGCCACGCGCCCCAAGGCAAGATATCGGTCGTGATCGCTGTAGCGCAAGCGTGCAGGATCCACGTCGAAGAGTTGGGCGACGTAGTGATCGCGCACGTCTTCGAAATCCCACCCGGCACCCAGGTCGCGAGGTGCTCTGGCTTTCCATGCGGGATGATGCATGCGCAAAGACAAGCCACCAGGCATGGCCGCCAGGCCGTCTGATTCGGGCGCATTCGAGAAAGCCAGACACTCCGTGGCAAACCGCACCTGCGCACGGCGCGCATCGTCCAACGAACGCATATAGGCACCCACGCCGTAGTACGAGGTGGTCCCCACATCGCCTTGATGCGGAAAGGCG
The DNA here is from genome assembly GCF_004297345.1 of Aquabacterium sp. Lineage (GTDB taxonomy): Bacteria > Pseudomonadota > Gammaproteobacteria > Burkholderiales > Burkholderiaceae_C > Aquabacterium. The sequence continues at coordinate 4,734 of NZ_SCTN01000530.1, forward strand.
CCGCCGTGCGCACTCGACGGCCAGTAAGGCACGTCAGGACGACACTCCTGACAAATCGCAGCCAGCACCTCATGGAACAAGGCTGGTGCCCAGCGATCACGGGTGGCGCCGAACATGGCCGCCTGCTGTTCAACTTCGCTGTTACCGCACAGCACGGCGATGGCCGGGCGCCCCTGCCAACGCTGGCATTGCTGCCGGACCTCTTCTTGCGCCTGAGCCACAAAGGCAGGATCGTCCGGGTAGTCCATGTTGGCAAACATCAACTCTTGCCAGACAAGCACACCCTGGCGATCACAGGCGTTGTAGAACGCATCGGCTTCATAGCTCATCGTGCCGCCGACCCGAAGCATGTTCATGCCAGCCTGGCGCACCTGTGCAATGGCCTGATCGTAGTCGGCATCATGGCGCGCATCCAGACGCACAGCGTCCAGTGGCGTCCAGCATGCTCCGCGGCAGAACACCGGCACACCGTTGACGTGCAATGCAAAGCCGTCGTCCGAGCGATCCAGTTCGATCGTTCTGAATCCTGTCTCACCCAGAGAAAGCACAACAGGCTCAGCCTGTCCTGAACAGGCGACATGCAAGGACACCTGATACAAGGCTGCCTCACCATGGGTGTGCGGCCACCACAAATCCACCTCGTCCAGTTCGACCTCGATCTGGCATAGGCCATCTGCCGACACGGCCGCGTCACGCTGCCACTGCCGCCCTTGGCGAGACACGATGGCCGTGACACGCTCCAAAGCAGCACCCTCACGCCCTGCATGCAATTGACAAGACAGGCCCAAGCGTCCACCAGGGCCGCTAACCTGCGCCTGCATCTGCAAGGCCTTCAACTCGACCGCAGGGCGGGCAGACAGCCAGACGCCCCGCCAAGGCCCCACCACTGCAGCCGGAGGCGACCAACCTGGTGTACGCCCCAGCACAGTAGTTCGGAACCAGCGCAACTGCTGGTTCTCGATCATCGGCGCGCGCCACCTGGGCCGTGGGCGACGCTTGCCCAGTGCCGCATCCAGGGAACGAAACACCATGACCAGTTCATTGCGCCCAGCCCGAAGGGCTTCATCCACAGCGCACTGATGCGCCATGAACATATCCGAACTCGACAGGATCAAAGTGCCGTTGAGCCAGACATCGGCCAAGGTAGCAAGCCCATCCAGATGCAGCACATGCCCCAACGCGTCAAGCGGCTCCTCCAGATCGAACGACAGGCGGTACCACCAATCCTGCGCGTCGAAGCGGCGAGGTGCGCCATCCAGGGACCACAAGTTCAACTGCTGCAATACATCCGCAACGGGCCCCAACCCAGGCGCACTAAGCCAGCCCGCATCAGCAGGCAACTCGTCGGGCGAGGCAAACTGCCCCGGCTCACTGCCCAGCAGTTGCCAGCCCTGATGCAGAACCCGGACGTCCGGCCAGAAGCCGGCACTCAGGCGCGTGGTATCAAGCAATTGCACGCGTGATTCACCCGCCGATCAGTTCCGCCACAGCCGTGCGGATTGATGCAATGCTGTTGAACACATTGCGCTTGAGCATGTGATCAGGAAACTCGACGTCAAAAGCCCCCTCCAGGCCCAGCATCACATTCACGCTGGCGTGAGAGGTCATGCCGGCTTGATACAGGTCTTCGTTGACATCCAGTGTCAGAGCGTCCTTGCTCAAACGGGCATGGTCTTTCAGGACGGTGCGAATTTGGGCTTCGATGGCAGCGGTATCGGTCATGTTTTAAAGCAGTTTGAAGTCAAGGAAAAAATCTTGGGCAGCTCAATGCCCCTGGGCACCTGGCGCCGCGACAATGGCCGCCACGATCGCCGCAGCGTAGTCTCCGTCATGCGTCAGGCTCAATGCCGTCTTCACAACACCATTGGCCTGAGCCAGCGCAGCCGCCTTGCCATGCAATTGCAAAACACAGTGGCCATCCGCATGCCGGACCACCTCCATGTCCTGCCAGGCCACCCCCTTGTCCGCCAGAGACAGCGCCTTGAGTGTCGCCTCCTTGGCAGCGAATCGGGCAGCCAGACGCTCCGACATCAACGGCGGTGACGACATGGCATATTCCAATTCGCACGGCGTAAAGATGCGCTGCGTGAAACGGTCGCCGAATTTCTGCACGGACAAGCCAATCCTGCTGATCTGAACCAGATCCATTCCCACAGCCAATTGCACTTCATCAGATTTGAAGTCAGATAACAGTGACGACGGGAACTTGGGCAAGACGGGCAATGCAGGCATATCCAACATATTGAGGCAGCATGGCCGCTGACAAGGCTTCGTATTATCCGCAAAGAATGGCCTCGACCGCGATCCCGCGAATCGGGATAGCTGCGTGAACTAGGTCACACCCCATACCCCCTAAACATAGGGAAGGCTTGCGCCAAACGTCTCCCCCGTCAAGCAAAAATCGGCTCGACAAGGCATGATCGAAGCTTGATCTTGCGCATACCCTGTTCAAACAGGCTTCATGACGACAAACCACCCAGGCCGGGGGCATCCATTTTCGAGGTGCACGATTAATATCCCGTCCTCATGGAAAGCACATTGACGATGACCGAAAACGCTGATTTTGAAACGCTGCTTGCGGCCGTCCGCCAAATTGCCACGACCGTGGCCGCTGTTCACGCCAAAGACGTGGACACCAACGCGCGATTTCCGAAAGAATCCATTGACGCGTTGAAATCCGCAAAAATATTGTCCGCCCCAGTACCCCGCGAATTTGGTGGTCAAGGTCTGGGGATGAAACAACTGGGTGCACTTTGTGCGGCCTTGTCGGGCGCCTGTGGCTCCAGCGGCATGGTGCTGGCGATGCATTACATCCAGGTCGCTTGTATCGCACGCCATCATGCAGACAACGCTTTCTTCAAACGTTACCTGAGCGAAATCGTCGAGACACAGCCGCTGCTGGCCTCCATCACGTCGGAAGTCGGCACCTTCGGCGACACCCGCTCCAGCGTCTGCGCCGTCGAGCGCAAGGATGGCAAGTTCATCCTCAACAAGCAGGCCACCACGGGCTCCTACTGCGCCCACGCCGACGCCATTCTGGTGACCTGCCGCCGCGACGAATCCGCGCCCAAGAGCGACCAGGCGCTGGTGCTGGTCCGCAAGACGGACGGCACCCTGACCCAGACCACCACCTGGGACACCATGGGCATGCGCGGCACCTGCAGCCCCGGCTTCGATCTGGTCTCGTCGGGCCCTGAAGAGCAGATCATGCCCGTCGGCTTTGGCGACATCGCCGCCCAGAGCATGGTGCCCTATTCCCACATCCTGTGGTCGGCGCTGTGGTGGGGTATCGCCAACGATGCCGTCGTCAAGGCTTCCACCTACGTGCGCGGCGAAGCCCGCAAGAACCCCGGCACCGTGCCTCAGACAGCCACTCGCCTGGCCGAAGTGTCCGTGCAACTGCAAGCCATGAAGAACAACTGGCAAGCGATTGCCACCGAGTTCGACGAGATCACGGCCGGCCCCGACGCAGCAGAAAAGCTGCTGGGTATTGGCTGGGCCCTGAAGATGAACAATCTGAAGATCGGCTCGTCCGAGACTGCGCCGCAAATCGTGCACAAAGCCTTGCAGATCGTGGGCATCATGGGCTACAAGAACGACAGCCCGTTTGCACTGAGCCGCCACTACCGAGACGCATTGTCTGGATCGCTGATGATCCAGAACGATCGCATCGCCGGCAAGAGCGCCTCCATGCTGCTGGTCTTCAAGGACGACTGACCTCGCCTTGATTGATCACCGCCAGAATTCATCACCCCATTCACATCAGGCAACCCAAGAGATGACCGATACCGTCAAGCCCGACTTCTACGATCCCAAGGCCTTCTTTGACGGCATGGCCGCCGCTGGTCTGGTCGTGCCCACCGCCGTGCTGGGCACGTTCGGACGTGGCGCCAAGTTTGAAGAAGTCGTCAACCGGTTCAACGATTTGGTCAACAAGATCGCCAAGGACGATGGCGCCGAGTTGTACGCCTTTCCCCCCGTGATGGACCGCAAGATCATGGAGAAGGTCCACTACCTGGAAACCTTCCCCCACCTGTGCGGGTCCGTGCACAGCTTTTTCGGCAAGGGCCTGGACGCATTGCGCCTGGCTCAACGCGCAGAAAAAGGCGAAGAATGGGGCGACGAGCTCAAGCAGACCGAAGTGGTGCTCAACCCCGCCGCCTGCTACCCCGTCTACCCCACGCTGACTGGCACTGTGCCTGAAGAAGGCCGCCTGATCACCGTGCTGAACTGGGTCTACCGCCACGAGCCTTCGCTGGAACCCACCCGCCTGCAATCCTTCCGCATGCGAGAGTTCATCCGCGTGGGCAAAGCCGAGCAGGTCATCCCCTGGCGCGACATGTGGCACCAGCGCGGCATCGATCTGCTTACTTCGCTGGAACTGCCTGTCACGTCTGACGTGGCCACCGATCCCTTCTTCGGCCGCGGCGGCCAGATGCGCGCCGCCAGCCAGAAGGAGCAAAAGCTCAAGTTCGAGGTGCTGGTGCCCGTGATCTCGGCCGAGAACCCGACCGCCTGCTGCTCGTTCAACTACCACCAGGACCACTTCGGCTCCACCTTCGACATCCGCACCCCGGACGGCGAAGTGGCCCACACGGCCTGCATGGGCTTCGGCATGGAGCGCATTGCCATGGCGCTGTTCAAGCATCACGGCTTCAATCCTGACACCTGGCCTGCGGCCGTGCGTCAGTTGCTCTGGTCCTGATCGGCCAGGCTTTGTGAGACGGTGTTGGGGAGACAGTGATGAGTCGCTTGCGCGTGCTGCCTGAGATCGAGGCAGCGTCGTATGGTCGCAGCAGCCTGCATGGTGAAGACTGCGCCTGGGTCGAGAAGAACTGCTATGTGGACTTGTTCATCGAACTCGTCCACGCCTTGAAGCTGGAGCCACGGGCCATGCTGCCCTTCACGCTGGCTGTCGACTTCGAAGGCGACCAGTGGACCTTCTTCAAGCCCCAGCACAGCGAGATGCGCCAGCTCTACGGCGTGGACGTGCAGGAGATGAACCACTGGCGCCCGCTCGTCGAGCACGCGCAGGAGCAACTGGCTGCAGGCCGCCTGATCGCGGTCGAAGCCGATGCGCACTGGATGCCCGATACCGCCGGCACCGACTACCGCCAGAACCACGTCAAGACCACCATCATGTTGTCTGACCTGGATCTGGACAGGCAGCGCCTGGGCTATTTCCACAACGCCGGCTACTACGAACTGGAAGGCGAAGACTTCCGTCAGATCTTCCGCCTGGATGCCGCGCCAGACCCGACCCACCTGCCCTTGTTCGCCGAACTGGTCCGCATCGACCGGGTGGTGCGCCGCCCCGAGCAGGAACTGGCCGAGCTCTCCCGCGCGCTGGTCAAAACCTACCTGGGCTACCGCCCCGCAGACAACCCCATCCGCCGCTTTGCAGAGCGCTTCGGGCAAGAGCTGCCGCGCATGCATGAAAAAGGCCTGCCGCACTATCACGCCTGGGCCTTCAGCACGATTCGCCAACTCGGCGCTGCATTCGAGCTGGCTGCCGCCAACATCCAGTGGCTGGGGCAAGTAGGTGGCGCGGCGCAGGCCGATGCGCTGGCACCTGCCGTGAGCTGCTTCCAGCAGATCTCTCAAGGCAACAAGGCCTTGATCCTGAAGGTTGCCCGTGCCGTGAACGCCAAGCGAAGCATGGACCCCAACGAGGTCTTCGGTGACATGGCCAAGGCCTGGGATGAAGGCATGGCCTGCCTGGACGCCAACATCTGATTGTTCAGATCAGGTCCCGCAGCGGATGACGTGACGCGGGCCAGGGGCTGGCAAAGAACGCCTCCACCTCCATCATGTCCACATCCTTGATGGCGGCCGGGCGCCAGCGCGGCTGGTTGTCCTTGTCAATCACCAAGGCGCGCACGCCTTCTGCCGTCTCACTGTCTTTGCCCTTGCGGATGCCAAAGCAGTTGCGCACCATGTCGCGCTCCATGCGGAACACTTGCGCCAGGCTCATCGAACGCGCCCTGCGGATCTGCTCCAGGGTCACACACATCATCAAGGGCGAGTGGCCGGCCATCTGCTTGAGCGCCTGTTGCGCCCACTCGCTGCCATCAGCGCGCAGCGAAGCCTCGATGTCGGCCATGGCGTGCAGGCTGAAGTGCCGGTTGATCTGATCCAGGTGCCCCGTCACCGTGGCTTCAGGCAGATCGCCCAGGGGATGCGCATCCACATGGGCACGAACACGTGCCAGCAGTTCATCACCGTTGGCTGCATGGCGCAGCTTGAAGCCTTCCAGCAAGGTTGGCAGGCTCTCCGCTTGCGCGTGCACATCGGCCAGGCCCAGCGTCAAGGCATCGGTCACATGCAGATGCGGCCCGACGATGCCCAGGTACTCACCCAGCGAACCTGCGCAGCGCGACAGGAAGTAGCCCCCCGCCACATCCGGGAACAGGCCGATGCGCGTCTCGGGCATGGCCATGCGGATGTGCTCGGTCACCACGCGCAGGTCAGCGCCCTGAGCCAGGCCCATGCCGCCGCCCATCGTGATGCCTTCCAGCCACGCGATCACCGGCTTGGGATAGGTGTGGATCAGGTAGTCCAGCGCGTACTCTTCGCTGAAGAAATCGTCTACCGACAGGTCACCCGTGATCGCTGCGTCGTAGATGAAGCGGATGTCCCCACCAGCACAGAAATGCACGGCACCGGCTGGCTTGCCGTTCTCGGCCGGGCGGCCCGAGCCGCGCATCAGCACGCCCAGCACGGCCTCATCCGTGGCCCAGCCAGTCAGCACGGTGTACAGCTCGCGCACCATCTCCAGCGACAAGGCATTGAGGGCCTTGGGCCGGTTGAGCGTGATCACGCCCAGGCCACCGATCACCTCTGTCAGAACCAAGCTTTCCATCTACTTCACTCCACATGAAAAAAGGGCCACACCCTTGCAGGTGCAGCCCTCGTATCGTACTAGCCCGTTCGGGCAGATACGCGATTCAGCTTCAAGCTTCGCGCGAAGCACGCTTGCGATCGTGTTCCTTCAGGTGGCGCTTGCGCACACGGATCGACTTGGGTGTGATTTCAACCAGCTCGTCATCATCGATGAAGTCCACGCCGTACTCCAGCGTCAGGTCGATCGGAGGCGTGATCTTGATCGCGTCTTCCTTGCCGGACACGCGGAAGTTGGTCAGCTGCTTGGTACGCGTGGCGTTCACGACCAGGTCGTTGTCACGGCTGTGGATACCCACGATCATGCCTTCGTACACGGGGTCGTTCGGCTTGACGAACATGCGGCCACGGTCGTCCAGCTTGCCCAGGGCGTAGGTGAAGATTTCACCGTCGTCCATGGAGATCAGCACGCCGTTCTTGCGGCCACCGATTTCACCCTTGTGCGGCTCATAGCCGTCAAAGATCGACGAGATCAGGCCGGAACCACGCGTCAGGTTCATGAATTCGTTGCTGAAGCCGATCAGGCCACGAGCGGGGATGCGGTATTCCAGGCGCACGCGGCCATGGCCGTCCGGCTCCATGTTGACCAGATCGCCCTTGCGCAGACCCAGGGCCTGCATCACGCCACCTTGGTGGATTTCTTCCACGTCGGCGGTGACCAGCTCCATCGGCTCGCACTTCTCGCCGTTAATGTCCTTGAACATCACGCGGGGCTTGGACACGGCCAGCTCATAGCCTTCACGGCGCATGTTTTCCAGCAGGATGGTCAGGTGCAGTTCGCCGCGACCGCAAACTTCGAAGATACCGTCTTCGTCAGTTTCCTTCACGCGCAGGGCCACGTTGTGTTGCAGCTCTTTTTGCAGGCGGTCCCAGATCTGACGGCTGGTCACGTACTTGCCTTCACGACCGGCCAGAGGCGAGTTGTTCACGCAGAAGTTCATGGTCAGCGTGGGCTCGTCCACCTTCAACATGGGCAGCGGGGCCGGGTTGATCGGGTCGGTCACGGTCACGCCGATGTTGACTTCTTCAATGCCGTTGATCAGCACGATGTTGCCAGGACCGGCTTCGGTCACTTGCACGCGGTCCAGACCCTGGAAAGTCAGCACCTGGTTGATGCGGCCCTTGATAGGCTTGCCTTCAGGACCTTCCATCACGACCACGTCCTGGCCAGGCTTGGCCGTACCCTGGCTGATGCGGCCCACGCCAATGCGACCCACGAAGGTCGAGAAGTCCAGCGCCGAGATCTGCAGTTGCAGAGGTGCAGCGGGGTCACCCTTCTGGGCAGGCACGTGCTTGAGCACGGTGTTGAACAGGGCGGACATGTCGTTGCCCCACTTCTCACCAGGCGCACCTTCTTCCAACGAAGTCCAGCCGTTGATGCCCGAGGCGTACACCACGGGGAAGTCCAGCTGCTCGTCGGTGGCACCCAGCTTGTCGAACAGGTCGAAAGCAGCATTCACGACCGCATCAGGCTTGGCACCGGGCTTGTCCACCTTGTTGACCACGACGATGGGCTTCAGACCCAGGGCCAAGGCCTTCTTGGTCACGAAGCGCGTTTGAGGCATTGGGCCTTCTTGCGCATCGATCAGCAGCACCACACCGTCCACCATGGACAGGGCGCGTTCCACTTCACCGCCGAAGTCCGCGTGGCCCGGGGTGTCGACGATGTTGATGTGCGTGCCTTCCCAGCTCACGGCGCAGTTCTTCGCCAGGATGGTGATACCGCGTTCGCGTTCGATGGCGTTGTTGTCCATCACGGTGTCGACGACCTTTTCGTGGTCGGCGAAGGTACCGCTTTGACGCAGCAATTGGTCAACCATGGTCGTTTTGCCATGGTCAACGTGGGCAATGATCGCAATATTGCGGATTTGAGTACTCATAGGAAGCTCACTGGTCTGAAATCAAAGAACAGGGTCGGGCTGACGTAGCGCGGCGGCGTCAGCGGTTTCGGTATGCATCTGCACAGTCGGCTGAGGGGCAGCTTGCACTTCAAGCAAGCCTTGCACTTCAGCTGGACTCAGCAGACGCGTCGGGATCAATTCACCGGCCTTGATGTGGGCGCTGCCCAGCAACACACGGCCTTCGGCCTTGCTCAGGCCGGGCACAGGGCCATAGACGCGAACCTGAGCCGCATCTGCCAGATGGGTACGGCGACGCAAGCCCGTCAGGAAGCGCGCAGCCTCCGACTCGGACAGCATCACATCGGGCCAATCATTCAACAAAACATCGGCAGGTTGCAAGTACGCATCACGCTCTGGCTCGGTCATGGCCAGCAAGGCCTCCAGCGTGACGGCGCCTTGCAGGCACACGCCACCGCTGCCCGTGCGTCGCAGCCCGATCAAATGCGCACCGCAGCCTAAACGCTCACCGATATCCTGGGCGAGCGTACGGATATACGTGCCCTTGCTGCAGCGCACATCCAGCACCAGTTCGTCACCATGCCAGCTGACGATGTCAATGGCGTGAATGGTCACGTCACGGGCGGGGCGCTCGATCTCGATGCCTTCGCGGGCGTATTCGTATAGCGCACGGCCCTGATGTTTCAGGGCCGAATGCATGGGAGGGATCTGCGAGATGGGGCCCGTGAAGGCCTGGCAAGCCTGAGCGATGCTGGCCTCATTCACCTGCTCGGCCGTCACCGGCCGGGTCTGCAGGATCTCGCCTTCGGCGTCACCGGTCGTGGTGGCCTGGCCCAGCTTGAGCGTGGCCGTGTAGCGCTTGTCAGCATCCAGGGACACTTGCGAGAACTTGGTCGCCGCGCCAAAGCACAGCGGCAACAAACCGGTCGCCAGCGGATCCAGTGTGCCGGTGTGGCCGGCCTTTTCAGCGCGCATCAAGCGGCGCACCTTCTGCAATGCATCATTGCTCGACAGGCCCAGGGGCTTGTCAAGCAGGATGACGCCATGCAGTTGGCGACGCGGCTGACGCACAGGCTTGTTCAAGGCTGATCGCCTCCGTCTTTGCTCTCAGACGCAGCTGCCTGCTCGTCCGCATCCTTGGCCTTGTCGGCCACGGCGCGGTTGATCAGCGCGCTCAACTCCAACGCACGCTCGGTGGTGCGGTCGAAGTGGAAATGCAGCGTGGGCACGGTATGGATCTGCAGGCGCTTGAACAGGCCATTGCGGAGGTAACCAGCGGCCTCGTTGAGGCCCTTTTCGCACTCGACAGGGTCGCCCACCAGGAGCGAAAAACCGATCTTGGCGTGGGCGTAATCCGGCGTCACTTCCACATTGGTGATCGTGACCATGTTGCCGATGCGCGGGTCTTTCAGGTCGCGGATCAACTCGGCCACATCACGCTGGATCTGGTCGTTGACGCGCAAGCTGCGGTTAGGGGTAGAACGTTTATGGCGCATGGTGAATTCCTGCTGTAAGAACAGGTGCCTTCCTTCAAGCACAAACCCCGCCTGGGTTCAGGCGGGGTTGTTCGGGGGGCAGCCTGTGCGTTTGTTTACAGCGTACGGGCCACTTCCTTGATTTCGAAGAACTCGAGGATGTCGCCTTCCTTGATGTCGTTGTAGCCCTTGATATTGAGACCACACTCGAAACCTTCGCGCACTTCCTTGACGTCGTCCTTGAAGCGCTTGAGGCCTTCCAGCTCGCCGGTGTAGATGACCACGTTTTCGCGCAGCAGACGCAGACGAGCGCTGCGGCGGACCACGCCGTTGGTGACCATACAACCTGCGATCGTACCAATCTTGGAGGCGATGAACACCTGACGAATCTCGGCAGAACCGATGACTTCTTCACGTTGTTCGGGAGCCAGCATGCCGCCCATCGCTGCCTTCACATCATCCACAGCGTCGTAAATGATGTTGTAGTAGCGGATGTCCACGCCGTTGTTCTCGGCCAGCTTGCGAGCGCCAGCGTCTGCACGGGTGTTGAAACCGATGATGACGGCCTTCGAAGCGATGCTGAGGTTGACGTCCGACTCGCTGATGCCGCCGACGGCAGCGTGCACGATCTGAACCTTGACTTCGGGCGTCGACAGCTTGAGCAGCGAGGTAGCCAGAGCTTCCTGCGAACCTTGCACGTCGGCCTTGATGATCAGGCCCAGAGTCTGGACATCGCCCTGACCCATGTTCTCGAACATGTTTTCCAGCTTGGCGGCTTGTTGCTTGGCCAGCTTGACGTCACGGTACTTGCCTTGACGGAAGGTGGCGATTTCACGGGCACGACGTTCGTCGCTCAGCACCATGAACTCGTCGCCAGCGCCCGGCACTTCGGTCAGGCCCTGGATTTCCACAGGGATGGAAGGACCCGCTTCGGTAGCGTTCTTGCCGTTCTCGTCCAGCATGGCGCGAACACGGCCATAGCTTGAACCTGCCAGCACCACGTCGCCGCGCTTGAGGGTACCGGATTGAACCAGCACGGTGGCCACAGGGCCGCGGCCCTTGTCCAGACGCGCTTCGATCACCAGGCCCTTGGCCAGGGAGGTCGTCGGAGCCTTGAGCTCCAGCACTTCGGCCTGCAGCAGCACTTGCTCCAGCAGGTCGTCGATACCGGTACCCACCTTGGCCGACACAGGCACGAAAGGTGAATCACCGCCGTACTCTTCGGGCACGACTTGTTCGGCAACCAGTTCCTGCTTCACGCGGTCGAGGTTGGCACCAGGTTTGTCGATCTTGTTGATCGCCACAACGATGGGCACACCAGCCGCCTTGGCGTGGTGGATGGCTTCCTTGGTCTGGGGCATGACACCGTCGTCAGCCGCCACCACCAGAATCACCAGGTCGGTTGCCTTGGCACCGCGAGCACGCATGGCCGTGAAGGCTTCGTGACCCGGGGTGTCGAGGAAGGTGATCATGCCGCGAGGCGTGTCAACGTGATAGGCGCCGATGTGCTGCGTGATGCCGCCAGCTTCGCCCGACGCCACACGGGTCGTACGGATGTAGTCCAGCAGCGAGGTCTTGCCGTGGTCGACGTGACCCATCACGGTCACGACTGGCGCACGTGGCAGCGACTCCGCTGCTTGATCTTCGTGTTCTTCTTCCAGGAAGGCATCGGGATCATCCAGCTTGGCGGCAAACGCCTTGTGGCCCATTTCTTCCACCAGAATCATGGCGGTTTCCTGGTCCAGCTGCTGGTTGATGGTCACCATCTGGCCCAGCTTCATCATCTGCTTGATGAGCTCGGAAGCCTTCACCGACATCTTGTGAGCCAGATCGGCCACGGAGATGGTTTCAGGAATATGGACTTCCAGGATTTGCGGCTCGGTTGGCGCCACGAAGTTGGACTGGCTCTCGCCACGATCGCCTCGGTCACCACGACGGCCACCACGGCCACCACCTGGGGCCTTCCAGCCTCCACGGTTCGCGCCGGCATCGGTGCGGCCCTTCGGAGGCGTGGGGCCACCACGCTTCTTGTCATCATTAGCCCAGCTGGACGACAGCTTCTCGGACTTGACCGACTTCTTGTCGCCTGGCTTGGCCGCACCAGCACCGGCAGCAGGAGCCGCAGCACCTGGCGCGCCCTTGGGCTTGTGGATCGTACCCTTGATAGCTGCTTCAGCAGGCTTGGGTTCTTCCGGCTTCTTGGCTGTCAGCACCTTCTTGGGCGCATTCATCATGGCGCGAATGGCCGCCGCTTCGGCTTCAGCAGCCTTGCGACGATTGGCCAGATCAGCAGCCTTCTGCTTTTCGACGGCTTCGATGTCAGCGGCCTTGACCACGCGCACAGCGGTGGGCTTGGGCGCATCAGCCACGGGCAAAGGCATGGTCGGTGCGACGGCAGGCGCTGGCACTGCGACTGGCGCAGCAACAACTTCCTGAACCTTGACCTCTTCAACAGCGGCAGCAGCCTTGGCCTCTTCTGCTGCGGCCTTCTCGGCTGCAGCCTTGGCTTGACCACTGCGTGAGCCACGTTGTGCAGCGGCCGTCAAAGCAGCAGCTTCAGCGCGACCAGCTTCCAGTGCGGCGGCACGGCGTGCAGCAGCGGCTTCACGCTCGGCTGCGTCTTGCTCGGCCGTCTTGGCTGCCACAGCGGCCTTGCCGCCCTTCTTGGCCGCCAGTTCACGTTCGGCCAGATCACGCGCAGCTTGTTCAGCGGCAGCGCGAGCGCGGTCTTCCGCTTCTTCGCGTTCACGGCGTTCCTGCTCTTCGCGCACGCGGCGAGCTTCAGCCAATTGTTCTTCCTGGACACGCAGCGCTTCGGCCTGAGCACGAGCTTCTTCTTCCCGGCGAGCCAGTTCGGCTTCTTCCTGGGCAGCTTGCGCGGCATTCGCAGCATCGTCGCCGCCAGCAGCGTCATCACGCTTGACGAAAACGCGCTTCTTTTTTACTTCCACCTGAATGGTGCGCGCCTTGCCAGAGGCATCAGCTTGCTTGATTTCGGTGGTCGACTTGCGGGTCAGGGTGATCTTCTTGCGATCTGCTCCAGCGGAGCCGTGGGCGCTGCGCAGGTGATCCAGCAGACGCTCCTTATCGGCTTCCGTGAGCACGTCTTCCGGCGCGCCTTTGGGCACGCCAGCAGACTGTAGCTGATCCAGCAGTGTCGCAGCCGGGCGATTCAGCTCCGCGGCGAATTGTGCGACGGTGGTCACGGCCATTGTGTTAATCCTTGATGAGCTTGCTTGCAAATGAGTCGAGTGCTTGTGGCTGGGAGCGATCAGGCGAACCAGTGTTCACGAGCCTTGAGAATCAGGGCGCGTGCTTGTTCATCAGACACGGCGGTGATTTCAGTGAGCTCGTCCACGGCCAGATCGGCCAGGTCGTCACGGGTGTGGATTCCAGCTTCAGCCAGCTTGGCGATCAACTCAGGAGTCAAACCTTCCAGACCCTTGAGATTTTCCGACAAAGTCTCGACTTCTTCTTCCTTGGCGATTTCCATGGTCAGCAAAGCATCCTTCGCACGAGTGCGAAGTTCATTGACCGTGTCTTCGTCAAACGATTCGATTTCCAGCATTTCCTGCAGCGGCACGTAGGCCACTTCTTCCAGGCTGGTAAATCCTTCTGCGATCAGGATGTCAGCGACTTCCTCGTCCACGTCGAGCTTGTCAACGAAGATCTTGCGGACGGAGTCAGTTTCGACTGCCTGTTTCTGAGCCGATTCCTCGGCCGTCATGATGTTGATGCGCCAGCCGGTCAGATCGGACGCCAGGCGCACGTTCTGACCACCACGACCGATGGCGATGGCGAGGTTTTCCTCGTCAACGACCACATCCATGCCGTGCTGTTCTTCATCAACGAAAATCGATTGCACATTGGCAGGTGCCAGCGCGCCAATCACGAATTGCGCAGGGTCTTCCGACCACAGCACGATGTCCACACGCTCGCCGGCCAGTTCATTGGTCACGGCTGTCACGCGAGAACCACGCACACCGACGCAGGTGCCGATCGGGTCAACGCGCTTGTCATGCGACAGCACGGCGATCTTGGCACGCGAACCGGCATCACGGGCGCAGCTCTTGATCTCCAGCAGGCCTTGCTCGATTTCGGGCACTTCCTGGCGAAACAGTTCGATCATGAAGTCAGGCGCAGAGCGCGACAGCATGATTTGCGGGCCGCGAGCCAGCGTGTCCACACCCAGCATGTAGGCACGAACGCGGTCACCGGAGCGCAGGTTTTCCTTGGGGATCATTTCCGTGCGCTTCAGGCGACCTTCGACACGGCCAGACTCGACAATGATGTCACCCTTGTCCAGACGCTTGACGGTACCGACGAAGATCTTCTCGCCGCGCGACAGGAAGTCGTTGAGCAGTTGCTCGCGCTCGGCATCACGGATCTTTTGCAGGATGACTTGCTTGGCAGCCTGGGCACCGATACGGCCGATCGGCACGGACTCGATAGACTCCTCGATGTAGTCGTCCACCTCGATATCCGGAATCTGCTCTTCGGCTTCGAACAGCAGAATTTCAGCGTCAGGCAGCTGCAAACCTGCCTCGTTGGGCACCACGTGCCAACGACGGAAGGTCTCGTACACGCCGCTTTCACGGTCAATCGACACGCGAATATCGACTTCACCTTGGTACAGCTTTTTGGTGGCGGAAGCCAGCGCGGATTCCACCGCACCAAACACCACATCACGGTCCACGCTCTTCTCGCGAGAAATAGCGTCCACCAACATCAGCAATTCGCGATTCATTTCTTCTGACCTCCGAGTTCTTGCGCCTCATCTACGGCAACATCACCAGCAGCCGGGGTTGCCGCCCGACCACTACGCCCTTTGAAAGTCACTTCAGGCACAAGGCGTGCCTCGCGAATTTCATCGAGCGTGAAACCCAACACTTCATCTACTTCCTGCGGCGCAGGGGCAATGCCTTTGGCCTGATCCTTCGCCAGCTTCTTGGCAGCGGTCTTGGACAAAGGCTTGTCCGCATCGGGCGACCTCAGCACCAGGCCCCAGGCCTGACCGGCTTCGATCGCCGCAGGATCGGCATCTTGCGACTGGCACAGGATGCCGCTGTACTTCTTGCGGCCCTGGAACGGCACCTTGAGGCTGATCGCCACTTCTTCACCAACGAATCGGGCGAAGTGAGCCGGCGTGATCAGCGGGCGGTCGACACCCGGCGACGACACTTCCAGGCGAGCGTAATCGGCATCGATTGTTTCCAGCGCGTACTGCAGCTGACGCGTGACTTTTTCGCAGTCGTCCACGGTGACCACATCACCAGGCAGGTCATAGGCGCCATCAGGCAGACGATCGATGTACACGCGCAGCAAACCCTGCGAACTGCGTTCACAGTCCACAATCTCGTAACCGAGACCAGTTACGGTGGTTTCAACAACTTT
>NZ_SCTN01000531.1 GCF_004297345.1 Aquabacterium sp.
GGGCTTCAAGCCCAAGCTGGCCGATGGCCTGCCCGGTGTGCGCGACTACTTCAGCCGCTACCCGTGGACTTGCCTGGAGCAACGTACCTCGGTGGCCATCGGCCTGCGTGACACGGGCTACTGGCAATCGATCGCCAGCCAGATCCCGCTGTACCTGGATGAAGACGGCCTGGCCAACTACTTCCCACCTGATGCGAGTTGGCACAACACAGGCAGCGATTCGCTCACGGCTTATCTGCTGTCCATCACCGATGAGGCCAGCAAACTGGGCTACGACTTCCACATCCCGCCAGACACACGCGACAAGATGGAGCGCGGCCTGATCGCCTTTGTCGAAGGCCGCACCAAGCGCGATTTCTGGATGCCCGCCTTCCTCAAGAACGGCGATCTGGATGTGCGCAAGCTGGCCGCGCTGGAAGCCCTCAGCCGCACTGGCCGCATGCAGCCCCGCATGCTGGGTTCGATCCAGATCCTGCCCAACCAGTGGCCCACCGGCGCCGTGATCGACTGGCTGATGGTGCTCGATCGCGTGAAGGACATCCCCGATCGCGACAAGCGCATCAACGAGGCTGATCAGATCCTGCGTGCACGCCTGAATGTGCAGGGTACCCGCCTGGGCTTCTCGACCGAGCGCGACGACAGTTGGTGGTGGTTGATGAGCAATGGCGACGTCAACAGCGTGCGCATGATCCTGGGCGCGCTGGACAAACCCACGTGGACGACCGACATGCCCCGCCTGGTGACCGGCACGCTGCAACGCCAGCAGTTCGGGCGCTGGTCCACCACCGTGGCCAATGCCTGGGGCACCGTGGCCATCGAGGCCTTCTCACGCAAGTTCGAAAAAGACCCGGTCAGCGGCACCTCGCGTGTGGGCTTCGAGCCTGGCGGCAATGCGCAGTCGCTGAACTGGTCAGCGCAAAGCACGGGCGGCACGCTGGCACTGGGCTGGCCCGCCGGCTTCGCCGTGGGCGGCAACAAGGCCTCGACCGCCGTGAAGGTCACGCATGAAGGCACAGGCAAGCCCTGGGTCACTTTCACCAGCAAGGCCGCCGTGCCCGTGGTCACGCCCTTCGGCTCCGGCTACCGCATCAGCAAGACCATCACACCGATCGAGCAGAAGGTGAAAGGCCAATACAGCCGCGGCGATGTGCTGCGCGTGCATCTGGACATCGATGTGCAGGCCGATGCCACCTGGGTGGTGCTCAACGATCCGGTGCCCGGTGGCGCCACCATCCTGGGCAGCGGCCTGGGCCGCGACAGCCAGATGGACACCAACTCCGAGAAGGAAGACGACCGCGGCTGGCTGGCCTACAAGGAGCGCAGCTTCGAGGCCTACCGCGTGTACTACCGCTACCTGCCCAAGGGCTCGTTCAACATCGAATACACGGTGCGCCTGAACAACCCCGGGCAGTTCGGCCTGCCGCAAACGCGGATGGAAGCGATGTACGCGCCCGAGATGTTCGGCGAATCGCCCAACGCGGCGGTGGTGGTCAAGCCTTGAGCCTGATGCGTGTCTTGGGCTTCTTGAGCGTCAACAGGCTCATGCCCATCAGCGTCACCTTGGCGCTGATGGGCACCTGCACGGCCACCCAAGCTCTGCCCAGCTTCGATCAAGTCAAGACGGCCTACCGGTCCTCCGACACCATGCTGCTGGACCGACAGGGCCAGCCCCTGCAAGCCATCCGCACCGACAAGACGGCCTTGCGCGGTGACTGGGCCACGCTGCCGCAGGTGTCGCCTGCCTTGCGCACGGCCTTGCTGCTGTCGGAAGACAAACGCTTTTACGAACACACCGGCGTGGACTGGCAAGCCGTGGGCGCGGCCGCCTGGGGCAATCTGTGGAACAGCCGCACGCGTGGTGCCTCCACCGTGACGATGCAGCTGGCCGGCTTGCTCGATCAGGATCTGGCCATGCCGCAAGGAGGCCAGCAAAGCCGTTCCGTGGTGGCCAAGATCGGGCAGGCCTCGACCGCCTGGCGGCTGGAACACAACTGGCGCAAGGACCAGATCCTGGAGGCCTACCTCAACCTCGTGGGCTTTCGCGGTGAAGTGGTGGGCATCTCGGCCTTGTCGGCGCGACTGTTCCACAAATACCCCAGCGGGCTGGATGCCGAAGAAGCCGCCATCGCCGCTGCCTTGATCCGCTCACCCAATGCCCCGGCTGCCCGTGTGGCCGACCGCGCTTGCAGCGTCTTGCAGGAGCAAAACCTCAAGCCCGATTGCAAGACCCTGGCCACCTACACGGCACAGGTATTGGCCAGCAAGCGCAACGAACGGCTCAATGCCGACGATCAACTGGCCCCCCATCTGGGCCAGCGCCTGCTCGCTGCCTGGCCCCCCACCACGCCACACCCTGCCAGCATCACCACCACACTGGACGCCCGCTTGCAACGCTTCGCCCGCGACACCTTGCGCCAGCACCTGCGCGAGCTGCGTGATCGCCATGTCGAAGACGGCGCCGTGATCGTGCTGGACAACGCCACTGGCGAGGTGCTGGCCTGGGTCGGATCCAGCGGGGAGCTATCGCAAGCCGCCGATGTGGACGGCGTGATGGCGCCACGACAAGCAGGCTCCACGCTCAAGCCCTTTCTGTACGAGATCGCGATCGAGCAACGCTGGCTGACGGCGGCCTCCATCCTGGACGATTCACCCGTTGGCTTGAGCACCAGCAGCGGCTTGTACATCCCGCAAAACTACGATCACGCGTTCAAAGGGCCAGTGTCTTTGCGCACGGCCTTGGGCTCATCCTTGAACGTACCTGCGGTGCGCACGCTCGTGATGGTCACACCAGAGCGTTTTGCGCAACGGCTCACCGCGCTGGGCCTGCCGCTCAAGCACAACGGCGATTTCTACGGCTACAGCCTGGCGCTGGGCTCCGCCGAAGTCACGCTGGCCTCGCTCAGCAATGCTTACCGTGCATTGGCCAATGGCGGGGTGTATGCGCCCTGGCGTGCGCAAACGGTTGACCAGAACGCGGCTCCGCGCACCACAGCCGCCACGTCGCCAAGCGCTGCGCTCATGAACCCCGCAGCCACCTACATCGTGGCCGACATCCTCTCTGACCGCGAAGCCCGCGTGCCCACCTTCGGCCTGAGCAACGCACTGGCTGCCCGTTACTGGGCCGCTGTGAAAACGGGCACCAGCAAGGACATGCGCGACAACTGGTGCGTCGGCTTTTCCAAGCGCTTCACGGTAGGCGTGTGGGTGGGCAACGCGAATGGGGATCCCATGTGGGATGTCTCCGGCACCACGGGTGCCGCCCCGGTCTGGCGCGCCGTGATGGACGAACTGCACAAGCGCCATCCTGATCAACTGGCCCATGTACCGTCAGCGCCGCCGGCTGGTCTGCTGCAACAGGCGGTGCGTTTCGAACGCCAGCTGGAGCCGCCTCGCAGCGAATGGTTCATGGCAGGCACCGAGCAAAGCGACATCCACCTGGCCAGCCAGATGGGCGCCTCGCGCAGCATGATCCTCGCGCCGGCTGATCGCACCATCTTCGCGCTGGATCCAGACATCCCGATCAGGGCTCAGAAGATCAGCTTCTCATTGGTATCCGGCGTCTCGCCCAAATGGTCATGGCGGCTGGATGGCAAACGCCTGGGCCCCGCCACCCACATGCAATGGGCGATGTGGCCCGGCCCTCATGTGCTGGAGCTGGTCGATGCCGCCAACAAGGTCATGGAGACCGTTCACTTTGAAGTCAGAGGAGCCCAGGTCAAGCGCAAGCCCTCGCACTGAATCTCACCACCGCGACAACCAACAGCCAACGTAGCTGCTGGTCTCATCAAACAGGAGGATCCCGATATGACCCAAACCACTCGCTCACCGCGAGCACGCACGGCGCTGGCCGTCTTGACCCTGGCCAGCATTCAGATGCTGAACGCCACGCCCGCCCATGCTGAGGGCGGCACCCTGGAAGCCCTCGCAGGCGTCTACTCCCACGTCGCCCTGTCAGAGCGCGTGGTGAAGTACTGCGCCGATCAGGCCATCCCCGAGCTGGCACAGGTCCAGCGTGCCCATCAAAGCTGGCGGCAACGCGTTCAAGCCGACAAGGTCAACCGGCAGTTTGAAAGCGCGCTGCCCGAAGCCTCCTTGCAATCGCTGAAGGCCAAAACAGAAGGCGTCGTTGAACAGCTCCGCAAAATGGGCTCGCCTTCCCAAGCCTGCCAGGCCTTCGCTCAATCCTGGCAAGGCGAGAGCATGGACATGCGCCAGAAGTACCCACTGGCCTACCAAGCCAATGGCGATGTGGCTTCCTTGCGCGATGCGGTTCCCAGCACACAGGCCGGCAAACAGCGCAACGACGATGAGGACACCCCGCGCAAGCCCAAACAACCCGCTCGCCCGGAAGGCACGGTCTACAGCGTCGCGCAACTGGAAGCCTTGAACAAACAATGGTGGGGCAACAAGACGGACGGCGGGGCGGCTCGACAACGCGCCGTGGCGATGGGCCGCATCTACGTCAAAGGCACCGTGGCCAAATGGCAAAGCGGCAGCTACTACCTCACGTCCGACGATGGCACCTTCGCGGCCCGCAATACCGCCTGGGCCGGCATCGACCTCGGCCACATGCTGGGCAAGGAGGTGGTGATGGGCGGCACCTTGGACGAAACCCCCAACAACAATCTCCGGTTCAGAGACACGGAACTGGTTCAGGATCCCTCCGGCCTGCAAGCGTCCACCTTGCCCAGTGACATCGGCCTGTATCGCAAGCAGGTCGATCCCTCGCGCATTCGCACCGCGCCCAACAAAGGCCTGCAAGCCCGCGACATCGTGGCCGTGCTGGATCACGGCTACAACCAGTTGGGCTTCGGCTCCGGCCTGGAGTTTGTGGAAGACATCTACATCCTGATGAAGGATGGCATGGCCTACACCCGCACCGATGTGCCTCCTGCAGACCTGGATGTGCAAGCCTCACGCAAGCTGGAACCGCAATACTGGGTTCGCTGGGAAGCGACAGGCAAAGACAAGTACCGCGTTCTCAAGCAGGATGACCGAGGGCGTTTTGCCAAGGAGTGGACGCCCATCGGCGGCATCTCCGTGCGGCCATGGCGCCCGCAAGAGACCTTGAATGACAGCTTCTCCACACGTCATTTCTATGGCTCGATGGTGGTGGGTGGCACATCCACGATGAACTCGGTGAGCTTCAAGCCGGACGGTCGCTTTGAGACTGTCGGCAGCAGCCTGTCCACCACCGGCATGCTGCAAAACCTCAATGGCTTCAACAGCAGCGCCTCGTCCATCAGCGACAGCAAAGGCACCCGCTCAGCATCGGGCAGCAACTTCCAGGGCGCAGATGGCGGCAGCGTAGGCGCTTACAGCAAAGGTGGCAAGGATGACGGGGCGGACAACCGAGGCAACTACCGTTTTGACGGCTACACGCTGGAACTGCGCTTTGACAACGGACGCGTGTCACGCATCATGAGTTTCGCCTGGGACGACAAGCTGGACCATGTCTACTTTCAGGGGGAAAGCCACAGTTCCAGCAAGCGCCAATAAGGTATCGCCAACCGAACGTGCTTTACTTGAGCAACAGCGAATAGGTGGCGTTCGCGCCCCCCGTGTACAACACCCGTACGTACATGATGGTGTCGCTGCCCGAACTGTTCGTGGCACTCACCATGTCAACAAGGCCAACGCCGTTCTTGCTTGAAGCCAACAAGCTCACACTGGCGTTGTACAGATAAAGATCAAAGTTGGATGTGCTGCCTGGCGTCATCGTGGCAGTCAGGGTCTTGCCTGCAGGCACAGTCACCTTGAACAGATCTGCGTCGGGGGAACCGTTCGCTGCGCCGATGATCTGTATCGGCAAGTTGGTGATGGCCTGAGCGGTGGACAAGCCGTTGTTGGGTTCCACCTCCGCGATGACTGGCACCCCAGCGGCAAACCCTACAGCCGACGCCGCATCCACGATACCCGCGCCACACGACGAACACGTAACCGGGAAGGGCCGAGCACTGGCTTTCAACCTGGCAGCCAGCTCATCAGGCGTCAAGCTTGGGTTCTTCGACAGCATCAAGGCGGCTACACCACTGATATGCGGCGTGGCCATCGAGGTACCCATGTAGCTGGCATACCCATCCGATACGGGTGAGGTCAGCCCGGTATCCACTGTCGACAAGATACCGTCACCGCCATCACCACCTGGCGCGGCAATCGACACCACCGAACCATAGTTCGAATAGGATGCCTTAGCACCATTGCGACCAATCGCCGCGACCGTGATCACACCTGTGCAACTGGCCGGGCTTGATTGAGCCGCATCCGTGTTTTCGTTGCCTGCCGCCACCACAACCACCGCACCACGCCCACGCACGGCATTGATGGCGTTTTGCATGGTGCTGTCGCATGCGCCCACGCCTCCCAGTGAGATGTTGATCACCTTGGCTGGCTTGGCATTGGCAGGTACCCGGCTGACCGAGCCGCCCGCCGCCCACACCATGCCATCGACCACATCTGAGGTATAGCCACCGCAACGCCCCACGGCACGCACAGGCAGGATCTTCGCGCCATAAGCAATGCCCGCGATACCTGCGCCATTATTGGCTACCGCAGCAATCGTGCCGGCCACATGCGTGCCATGCCAGGTGCTGTTTTGGGCCGCAGAGCCGCTTGCACAAAAGCCGGCCACCACACCATCGCCCGGATCACTGGCATCGCTGTCGCGCCCATTGCCGTCATTCGAAACCTTGGTATCGACAATGAAGTCATAACCGCTCAAAAGATTGGCTGCCAGATCGGCATGCGGCCTGACACCGGTATCGACCACGGCCACCACCACACCAGCACCAGTGGATTTGTCCCATGCCGTTGGCGCATTGATCCCGCCCACCGGATCAAACAGATCCCATTGAGAGCTGAAATAGGTGTCGGTCGGCGTCATCGTCGGGTAAAGCAGGCGATCCGGCTCGGCGTAGTCGATGCCTGCATCGCCGTTCTGCAACTCCCTGGCCAGCACCCGCACGCGGTCAATCGGCAGAAACTGACTGAGGCGGAGCACATCGGCACCAAGGCCTGTACGACGAACGTGACTGAGCTGAACGCCTTGACGGTTCCCCGCCACTCGAGCGCGATCCAGTTGCGTGGCGGTGGGCGCAGACGCGGGATCGGCGTCCTTGTACCTGACGATGATGCGGTCGGTCTGCCACTGCGGTGGCACCGTGTTCAGCGCCTTGGGCTCGATCCTGAGAGCTGTTGACGTCTGGGCTTGAGTCGGCGCTAAAACCGACAGGCCAGCCAAGGCCAGGACCATCACCAATCCGGAAGGCTGAATACCGCGCATAGGAGCCCTTACTGCTGAGTGCCGATAAAAGGGATCCCGCGTTCAGCAGCTCCCATACACCGAAGGCCAGATTGTGCGGAGCCGACCGTGACACGGTGGTAAGGAATCGTGTCCAAACCCATGAACGATGGGCCGGAAAAACCCGCAAGGGCATCTGCAAAGCCAGATTCTGGCGCCATTGGCAGGCAAGCAACGCCCGCACGAAACCCGAGCCAGATCAAATGCTGGCACCCGAGTTGGGGTCTACACTGAACTGACCACTTTCCATAACGAGAAGCACATGCAAGTTCTGCTGCAAACCGATACCCATGTTGACGGCCGCCAAGGCATGGCCGAACACCTCGAAACCGTGGTCAAGGAAGCGCTGCATCGCTTTGGCGATCACGTCACCCGTGTGGAAGCGCACGTCACGGACGCAGCCCACCACAACAAGCCCAATCCGGATGACATTCACTGCACGCTGGAAGCCCGCCTGACCGGCCTGGAGCCCGTGGTGGTCAAGGAAGCCGCGCCCAATGCGCATCAGGCCATCCAAGGTGCGGTGGTCAAGCTCAAGCGCGCTGTAGCAGCCACGCTTGAAAAGCACGACACGCGCCGTCACCCACGCCCTGAGGCAGACGACACGGCTGACTAAGCCATTGACGAACGCCGGCGCATGCGCAGCTTCAATGTCTGCGCCGGCCTCAATGTGAGATTGAGCTGCGCCACCGGTTCGGGCTGGCCCGGCTCCCTGGTCAGCTCGTAACGCTGCAGCAGCATCGCGGCAACCAGCGTCATCTCCGTCATGGCGAAATGCTGGCCGATGCACACACGCGGCCCCAATCCGAAGGGCATCCAGGCGCTGCGCGGCAAGGCTGGTGCGTCCGGCATGAAGCGTTCAGGCCTGAACACATCAGGCTGCGGGAAGCTGCGCGCATCGTTGTGCAGCACCCATGGCGACACGATGACCAGACTACGTGCCGGGATCATCCATTCACCTGCCTGAATATCCTTCATCGCCCTGCGGGTCAACAAGCCGGCTGCAGGCGGATACAGCCTGAGCGTTTCCTTGATCGTGGCGCTCAGATAGGGCAAGTTCGGCACATCCTCCGCCTGCGGTGCGCGTGAACCCACCACACGTGACACCTCCTCGTAGGCCAGCGCCGCTTGCTGCGGATGCTCGGCCATCAGCCACGCCCACCATTGCAGCGCCTTGGCTGACGTGTCAAAGCCCGCCAGGAAGATCACCTTGCATTGGGCGCGCAGTTCGGCCTCACTGAGCCGGCCACCACCTTCTTCATCGTGCGCGGCCAGCAGCATGGCCAGCACATCGTCCTGTGGCGCCTGATCGGGCGGCATCTGGCGGCGTGCAGCAATGTGGCTGTCAATCACCTCGTCAAACA
The DNA here is from genome assembly GCF_004297345.1 of Aquabacterium sp. Lineage (GTDB taxonomy): Bacteria > Pseudomonadota > Gammaproteobacteria > Burkholderiales > Burkholderiaceae_C > Aquabacterium. The sequence continues at coordinate 8,665 of NZ_SCTN01000531.1, forward strand.
GGCGCATGGCGTGGCGCTTGGCGGCCTTGCCCGGCAACGGCCAGTTGTCAGGCAAGGTCATGGGCACCATCAGTTCCCGCATGGCGATCTCGTTGAGCGCATGCGAGGCCGCCGTCACCGCCCGGGCCGTATCGCCCAGATCATCGCTGAACAGGGTGCGGCAGATCACATCCATGGTCACGCGAGAGGTCAGCTCGTCCATGTTGACCAATGCAGATGCATCCGGCTCATCAGGCACCAGGCGATCCAGCAAGGGCCCTGCGGCATCCACCATCAGCCGCGCATAGCCGGCCACCCGCCTGGGCGAGAACGCCGGCATCAACAAACGGTGCAGGCGTTGCCAATCATCCCCTTCGACCATCATCACGCTGGGGCCGTGCACACGGCTGAATACCTCGATGGCACGCTCCTGGCGAATCAGGCTGGCAGCGTTGTCCACCATCACGGCACGCACCAGTTCAGGCGAGTTCAAGAGGCACACCTTTTCCCAATACATCTGCACGAAGACGATGTCGCCGTACTCGCGGTGCATCTGGCGCGTGTAGCCCAGGAAGTCCTTGGAGATGGCCTGCATGTGTGCGGCACCAAACCAGGGGCTGGGTGGACCGGGCAGGCGAGGGGCCACATCGGGCGCGTTGAGATGATGTTGGGTCATGAGGGCGGATGCTAGTGAGGCCATGGGCAACTGTCTTGAACGAAATCGACATCGGTGGCGCACTCTGGCCACGCCCATCGATCCAGCCAGCGCGCTGTCTATACTGCCCGCAAGCTTCGCGACTCATCACCCCCATGCCCGCGCTTGAACGGCACCTCACTCCCAGCATGGATACAGCGCGCCTGTATCTGCCTCGCCCATCGCTGGCCCATTGCCTGCGCGGCACCCTGGTACGCGATACCCGCGGCGTGATGCTGGCTGATTCGCAGCGCTTCAACTTCTTCCCGGCGTCGCCCTATTGCGGCATCACCTGGTTCCTGGAGGGGGAATCACTGGAGCTGCCAGGCGGCACGCGGGGCTATGCCGCAGGCGCTCGCCAGGCTTACCCCTCACGCATCCTGTTCAGTGGCCCGTTCTCGCAGCCCTACGTGAGCTGGAGCACAGGGCCTTTGTACTGCTTCATGCTGGGCTGGATGCCGCATGCCGCACAGGCCTTGCTCGGTGTGGACCCTGGCGCCTACGCCAACCGTGTGGTGGCCGCCGAAGAGGTGCTCAGCCCCGAATGGATGGACTGGTGCCATCGCGTGCGGGATGCGGTGGACGATCAGGCACGCATCCAGCTTATCGAAAGCACGCTGGAACCCCAGTGGCACGCAGCCCGACCTGACGAGAGCGTGCCAGGCAGCCAGTTGGTGGAAGACTGGACTCAACACCTGGCCGTGCGTGCAGCCAACTCAGGCTTGGGCCGCAGCCTGCGGCAGATGGAGCGACGCATCAAGCAGTGGACGGGCATGCCCTTGCGGGAACTCAAAGGCCTGGGCAAGCTGGAGCGCGCTTTTTTCGAAACCCTGGTGGCCATGGAGACCGGCACGGACAAGTGGTCTGACGTGGCGGAAGAGGCCGGTTATGCCGATCAATCGCATCTGTGCAGACAAACACGGCGCCTGACCGGCTTTGCACCTGATGACCTGCGGCGGCGCATTGCCGAAGATGAGGGCTTCTGGGCTTATCGGGTCTGGGGGTTTCAGGAGAGGGTGGACGCGACCGAGCGCTGAGCAAGAAAAAACCGCCCGAAGGCGGTTTGGATTGCTTGGACGACCTGGTGGACCAGGCTCGTCAATCACCCAATCAAGGCTGTGCGGCTTTGGCCTTGATGGCACCAGCGGCTTCAAGGCCTTCTTTCTTTGGCTTAGGTGGAACCACGGGCGTTCCAGAAGGATATTGGTTATCACCTGCGCGACCAACAACAGAACCAGCTGTAGTCGCTGGCTTGTTCGTGGCGACGCCAGGCTTTAGCACCACGGCACTCGCAGCAGTTGCCACACCGGAAGCTACCTTATTGCTCACAACAGCGCCAGTTGCTTCTGCTGCATACGAACTTGTGGACGCCAAGGCAGCAACAAAGACCACCGACGCCACCCGCATCACCACAGTTGATTTCATGTTCACTCCAACGATGAGATAGTAGAAGGTTGCACTGTACAAGAGCAAAATTAAAGATAAAAGGTTACGAACCATCTACCCCCTAACTTCGCTTCCCAAAAGCTTGCGCAACTCATAGGTTGGCTGTTTGAAATGGTCAGACAACATGGGCTGCATTTTGTAAGCACGTTCGGCCAACTCCAGTTGAGCGCGAGCTCCCGATATATCACCCAAGTGCGCCAGCGTTAGACCATAACGTGCGCGCGTCATTGCCAGATAGGGGTTGTACGCATAGCCATGCTGCAACAAGCGAATGGCCGTTGTGAAATACGGTTGCGCGGCTTTGTACTCCCCAAGCCCCAATTTGATTCGCCCCATCTGGTCATTGAGCTGGTATAGCGATAACAAATATTGCTCATTTCGAGGCTTGCGCATCATCGTTTGCCACGCTGGTTCAATCGCATCCGCCGCGTCCTTATATCGGCCGAGCGCGATGTAAGTTGCAACGTCGCCGCCCCCATCAGCAAAGGCCCTGGAGCCACTTTGATGGAGAAACGTCTTCGCGCTCTCGATCTGCCCCTCCAGCAAATAGCTGGACATGATCATGTCATCTAACCTATGGATGAGGGGATGATCCTTTCCAAAGCGTGGCAACAATCTGTTCTTGGACTCATTCAGTCGTTGCCTTGCCTTTTCATGTTGCCCAGAATCGTCAAGGTACCAGGCCATGACCAGGTCCACCTCACCACCATCCGCCAAGCTTTCGCCTAATCGGGATCTCAACGCCGCGGCCTTATCCAAGGATGGCCCAGCCTCCTCCAGTCGGCCATCCATGAGCGCTTCTGTTCCTAAAATGAAATACGCGTCGAAAAGCCAACGTGGGTCCGCTCTGTCAGCCGCATGCAAGATGACATCACTGGCATGCGAGATGAATTTCCGCCCTTCCCCTGGTGATCGTACGAACACGCGCAAACGCCCGAGCTGAAGTTCGATTAGCGCCGCGTTTATATGGTCAGGCCCCAATGCATTCGACATGGTCTGAAGCGCCATCGTCAGCTCGCGGTCTGCCTGCTCCAAACGCATCACGCCCGCCAAACTCATACCCAAAGAGTAACGTTCATTTGCTAGCCGCACAGAGCTCTCACCCCACAGCTGTGCACGAATGGACATGGCCTCCTCATATAGCGCAAACGACTTATCTAAGTCGTTGCGTTGACTCAGAACGTCTCCCATCGCAACGAGTGCTTCCGCAGTTTGTGCGCTCTTAGGCGCATGCTGCCTTAACGCACGCAAGGCCGGTTCGATGAGTCTCTCGGCATCATTGATCTCGCGCGCGAGAACATACATTTGACCTCGCGCGACTTGAAGCCCAAAGCAAGTGGTAGCTGGCTGCATGCCTGCAGATGCACAAGTTGCCAAGCCTTTTTCAAGTGATTGGCGGGCCTCTGCCGTATCCCCCCGCGCATCCTGGCTGTCCGCCAGCTCTCGCAAGGCCTGCACCTGCTCCGCCACAGGCGCACCCATGGCCTCCAGCTGCGCCACACGCTGCTTGCGCAAGGCAATCGCCTCATCCGTGATGGCCAGGTTGTGCAGCAAGCCCCCAACCACGCCTTGCAGCTCCACGCGCACCTGGGGCTGGTCTTTCAGCTGCGTGCCCAATGCCCGCGCGCTGTTGACCAGCAACTGCTCCACCGTTTGCTGGCGCTTGCGCAAGGCATCGGGTTGTTCCACATCGCCGTTTTCGAACAAGCCGACGAGGAAGTCCTTGATGGCGTTGGCCTTGGCCGCTTCCTGCCGGGCCTCTTTGGCTTGCCATAGCGCCACACCCAGGCCCACGCTGAGTGCAGCCACCACGGCGCCCACGGCGCTCAGGGCCCAGGCATGGCGTTGCACGTATTTGCGGGTGCGGTACCAGCGGCTGTCGGGCTGGGCCGCAATGGGCTCTTTGGCCAGGTGGTGCTGGATATCCTGCGCGAAGGCTTCGGCCGTGGCGTAGCGGCGTGCCGTCTGCTTTTGCAGCGCAGTCAGCACGATCACATCCAGATCACCTTTGAGCAACTGGTGCAGGCGTCGTGGCCCCATGCGGAAGTGCTCGGCAAGGTCGCTGAGCGTGACGGCCGTGGGGTGGTGCGTCTGCACATCAGCGTCCAGCCAGACTTGGCTGGGGCGGCGCGGATCGGTCGCGAGGATGGCTTCTTCCAGTGCCCCGCGTGTACCGCGTGGCAGGCGGTAAGGGCGCTGGCCGGTGAGCAACTCGAACAAGATCACGCCGAGCGCATACACGTCGCTGGCCGTGGTCAGGGGCTGGCCGGCGATCTGCTCGGGCGCGGCGTAATCCGGCGTGAGCACGTGGCCGTTGTGCTGCGTCAGTTCGGTAGAGGGCGCAATCTGGCCGGTCTCGCTATCGCGGATCAGCTTGGCGATGCCGAAGTCCAGCAGCTTGACCTCGCCTTGCTCGTTGACCAGGATGTTGCTGGGCTTGAGATCGCGGTGCAGCACCAGTTTGGTATGCGCGTACTGCACGGCGCTGAGCACCTGCAGGAAGAGGTTCAGGCGCTCGAAGATGTTGAGTTGGTGGGCATCGCAATAGGCGGGCAGGGGCTGCCCTTCGATGTATTCCAGCGCCATGAAAGGCAGGCCCTGGGGCGTGGTGCCCACGTCGTAGAGGCGGGCGATGTGGCGGTGTTCCAGGCTGGCCAGGATGTCGCGCTCGCGGCGCAGGCGCTCGGCCAGCAGGGCCTGGCCTGGGCCGGCGTGCGGCATCTTCAGCGCCACGTGGCGGCGGATCTGGCCATCATCGCGCTCGGCCAACCAGACCACGCTCATGCCACCCTGGCCCAAGGGTCTGATCAGGCGATAAGGGCCCAGCATGTCGCCGGCAAACAGGCCGGATTGGCTGCCTGCGCCATCGCCTTGTTCGGCCCCACCCGAAGCGGATGCCGATGCTGCGCTCGCAGGCGCCAGCTTGGGCAGCTCCGCCATGAAGTCGCCGCCTTCCAGCTCCTGGCGTTCGGCCAACAACTGACGCAGGGCCTGGGCCGTGTCTTCGTCCAGGTTGTGCTGCTGCAACCAGGCTTCACGCTGCTCAGGCTGCAGGTCAAGGGCCTCGTCCAGCAAGGGCATGAGCCGCGCCCACAGGGCCATGGGGATCTTCATGGCGCAGTCCTCATGGTGCCGGGATCAGGCTTTGAGCGCAGAAAACAGGAAGCTGCGTGCGCGCTCCCAGTCGCGCTCCACGGTGCGGGTGCTCACGGCCAGCACTTCGGCGATTTCGGCATTGTCCAGGCCGATGAAGTAGCGCATCTCCACCACCTTGACCAGGCGTGGGTCGATGGCACCCAGGGCTTCCAGCGCTTCGTGGATGTGCAGCACTTCATCTTCGCCATTGGGCATGCCGGAGGCCACGGCCGTGTCCAGTGTCACGAAGGCCATGTCGCCACCGCGGCGCTGGGCTTGTTGCTCGCGGGCCAGGTCCACCACCACGGAGCGCATCACCTTGGCGGCGTACGATAGGAAGTGCGCGCGGTCATTGAGCGAGAGTTCTTCCAGCTTGAGCAGACGCAGGTAACACTCGTGCACCAGCGAAGTGGTGTCCAGCATCACGCGTTCGTCGGTCTTGCGCATGCGGGCCGACGCAATACGGCGCAGCTCGGGGTACAGCAGATCGAACAGACGGTTGAGCGCGTCGGCCTGCCCCTCTTGAGCGGCCGCCAGCAACAGCGTGACTTCTCCTACCTTGCCCATGCAAACCACCCCACAAACGGCAACAGCCACCGAACCGGATGGCGCAGTGGCATTGTAGGGAGCTTACGCCGCGGCCCTGTCAGCAGGTGTGATCAAGGCAACGGCGTATCCCTAAGGGTAGGCCTCCAACGAGGCTTGTTTGTGGCGGATCAACCCATGCCGGCGATGCTGGTCTTGATCTTGGTGAGCTGGTCGATGTGCTGGCTTACCGCGGCGACAGCCGCCTTTCGTGTTGCCGCATCCAGGCCGGCCAGCAGGCGTGGGCTGAGGTGCTCGTACAGTTCGCCGTTCTGATTGGCCACGATCTCGTTGACGATCTGCGCCACCAGTTGCGGCCATTCGATCTTCGGGATCTTGGGGAACTGGATGGTGCCGATTTCCTTGCTGCTCGTCGTCGTCACCTTCTTGAAAATGGCCAGGGCCATGGCGCTGTTGGCCTTGGGCACCGTGAGCGTGTTGCCCACAGGCGAGAAGCCGCCGCTGTACACAAAGATGCGGTCAAACACGGCGTGCGTGCTGGTCGTCGTGATGATGATCGAGTGGCTGGTGGCGCTGGTCGAGATGCTCATCTTGGCGTACTCGGGCAGCTCCTGGTGCACGGTGGCGACCACATTGGGCGTGGCGATGGTGTCGGTGTTGATCCAACTGTCGTTGGGCGTGGGCTGAGAGAAATCCACGAAGTGCGTGGCCTGCGCAAAGCCGGTGTCAGGGCCGGTCGGGTCCACCACGAAGGGGATGAAGCCTACGCCGTGCGGGCCCGGCGGATTGACGCCCTCTTTGCTGTACCAGGACTGGATGGTGGCCTTGTCGATGCCCGGTACGCTGGCGTTAGCCAGAAAGAAGTTGCCAGACTCAAAGCTGAAGATCAGATCCCACACGCCGCTGTTGGGATCGGCCAGCTTGGCCGCGATCGGCGCGGGCTGGTTCTCGGCAATGATGTCGACCTCGTGGCCGGGGACTTTGAGGTTGTTGCTGCCGAATTGCAGCGCTTGCATGGCGTAAGAGATGGGCATGTTGCGACTCCATTGGTGACGGGTGCAACGGCCCTGGCGATCACGCCAGCTTGTAGATATCCGTTGCCCTCACCATGGAATACGCAAGCTGATTGGTCAATCCGCCACGCTTGGCGTCGGCTCACCCTTCAGGGGGTGACACGTCAGCAAGAAAGCGCCGCCGAGATCAGGCCGCCTTGAACTGCTGCAGCAAACCAGCCAGCAGCACCTCGATCATCAACTCAACATGGCGATCGCCCGGCACCTCAGGCATCCAGGTGTCATCGGGGCCCATCACCAGATGGCGCGACGTCAAACCATGAATGCCTTCCCAGAAGATCTGGGTCATCAAGTCAATATCGACATCGGTCTGGCTGACCATGCCTGTTTGCGCCAGATCCGCCCACAGGCTGCGGCCAAAGGCATAGGGATCTTCGGTGGGATCGCCATGTTGCACACGGGCCGATTCATTGGGCGCATGCGGGCGCTGCTGCATGAACACGAAGGCGTATTCAGCCGGATGCGAGATGCCGAAGTGGATGTAGGCGCGGGCCATGCCGCGGATGCGGTCCAGCGGCGTCTTGTGCTCGTTGGCGGCCGTGCTCATCACCTTGGTGAGCTCGAGCAGGTCTTCATCCATGGCCTGCGTGATCAGCATGGCCTTGTCTTCAAACAGGGAGTAGACAACGGTGGTGGAGTAACCGGCCAGCTCGGCCACCTTGCGCAGCGACACATCGCCCAGCCCACCCTTGCGGATGAGCTTGCGCACGATCTTGATGATGGCTTTGCGGCGCTGCTCTGCTTCGCGTGCCTTGCGTGTTTCTTTGGCGGAAGTGGTGGCCACGAACCGGCTCTCCTGGTCTGATCCTGTGCCTGTATTACCTCGCGTTTTACGGCGCTTGATGGACAGGGTTTGTCTGGATAACTCTCTGATTGGGCACAGCATATTCTGATAACACTGTATTTTTTTCATGCGCCGTTTCTTTTTCATGACGTCGATCAAACACGCATTGCTCTCCTTGGCCTGGATCCCGGCGCTGATGCTGGCGGCCTGCCATGCCTCCCCCCCTCGTGAGCCCAATGACCAGGAGGTGGCGCGCGCCGAGACCCTGCGCCCCGCCGACACCCAACTGGCCGCCAAGTACGAACGCGCATGCCAGGCCTGCCATGGCGTGCGCAGTGCAGCACCACTGGTTGGCTTCGAACCAGCCTGGTCGCCTCGTCTGGCCAAAGGTGCCGACGTGCTGCTTCAACACGCCCGCGATGGTTTCAACGGCATGCCCGCCAAAGGCCTGTGCAGCGATTGCTCCGACGACGACCTGCGCGGCCTGATCTCCTTCATGAGCCAGTCTTCCAAATGAGTTCCATGCATCCCGAAAGCCAACCCACCTTCGAAACCGTCCTGCCGCGCCGCCAGTTCATCGCGCGGGGCGCTGCTGCCACCTTGGGTGGCCTCATGCTGGACGCCGGCTTGCTGGATCTGGCCCAGGCCGCGTCGCCCGCCAGCACCACTGGCGCCACAGGCGGCCTGCAATGGCACAACTGGTCAGGCGCGCAACAAGCACACCCCACCGCCTTGCCCACCCCCGCAACCGAGGCCGAACTGCAGGCGCTGATGACATCCGCACAAGGCGAGGTGCGCGCCTTCGGCTCCGGCCACTCGTTCACGGCGCTGGTGCCTACTTCGGGCAGCATCGTTTCGCTGGATCGCATGTCCGGCGTGATCGCAGTTGACCGCACGGCCATGACGGCCACCATCCATGCCGGCACACGCCTGGGTGTGCTGTCTCGCGCGCTGGATGCCCAAGGCCTGGCCTTGCGCAACCTGCCCGATGTGGATGTGCAGACCATTGCGGGCGCCATCTCCACCGGTACGCACGGCACGGGCATCGCCCTGCCTGCGCTGCACGACGACATCGTCGGCATGCGCATCGTCACGCCCGGTGGCAAGGTGGTAGAGCTGCATGAAGACAAGGACCGCGAGCAAATGGCCGCTGCGCGCGTCTCGCTGGGCAGCCTGGGCGTGATCTCGCAAGTCACCATGCGCGTGCTGCCTGCCTACAACCTGCATCGCAAGGTCTGGCTGCGCCCGATTGAAGACCTGCTCAAGCAGGCGCCCCAACTGGCCCAGCAGCATCGCAACTTCGAGATGTACTACCTGCCTTTCACGGGCTATGGCGCAGCCATCTCGCACGACATCTACGCAGGCAACGACCTGATGTTGCCCAAGCCCAGCGACGACGCCGTGATGGCCGATCTGCGCACCCTGCGCGACTGGCTGGGTCGCTTCCCGCAACTGCGCCAATGGGCGGCCCAGAAGTTCATCGATCCCAATATGACCGACGAGGCTCGCCACCGCGCCTATCGCCTGCTGTCATCAGTACGTCCGATGAAGTTCAATGAATCGGAATGGCATGTGCCGCGCGAGCAAGGCATCGCCTGCCTGCGCCAGATCATCGGCGCCATCGAGAAGCACAACGAAGCTTTCTTCCCCATCGAGTTCCGCTTCATCAAGGGCGACGATGCCTGGCTGAGCCCCTTCCATGGTCGCGACAGCTGCTCCATCGCCGTGCACGCCTCGGCCGATGAGCCTTACGACTACCTGATCAAGGATTGCGCCCCCATCTACCGCGCCAACAAGGGCCGCCCGCATTGGGGCAAGCTGCACGAGATGGGCTTTGCCGAACTCTCGGCCATGTACCCGCGCTGGAACGACTTCCAGACCGTGCGCAAACAGTTTGATCCGCAAGGCCGCATGCTCAATGCGCACCTGCGCAAGCTCTTCGTCAAAGCCTGAGAGAGAGGACCCACACCATGCCTCTTCTGAGCAGACGCGGTTTCATCGGCGCCACGGGCATCGCGGCCGTAGCCGGCGCCATCACCTTGCGCCCCACAGACAAAGGCGCCCCCTACGACAGCTACTTCAGCACGCTCAACCAGGCGCTGAAAGCCGCCGGCATTGCCACGCCCACCATGGTCATCGACCGTGAACGCCTGCATGCCAATGCGGGCCACGTGAAAGCCCATGTGCAAGGCAAACTGCAACTGCGTCTGGTCAACAAGTCGCTGCCCTGCCTGCCTTTGCTCGATGAAATCGCCAGGCTGGCCGACACACCACGCCAGATGGTGTTCAACCTGCCTTATCTGCAACTGCTCACGCAGCAACGCCTGCAAAGCCAGATTCTGCTGGGCAAGCCCATGCCAGCCGCAGCGGCTGCGCGCTTCTATGCGGCCCCTCCTACCTCCGGCTTTGACGCCAGCCGCCAACTGCAATGGCTGATCGACACACCCGATCGCTTGAAGCAATACCGCGATCTCGCGCGTGGCCTCAAGCAAACCATGCGCGTCAACATCGAGATCGATGTGGGCCTGCATCGCGGCGGCGTGCCGGATCTGGATGTGATGAAGCAGATGGTGCAGTTGCTCCAGGAAGAGCCGCTGCTGCAATGGTCCGGCCTGATGGGCTATGACGCCCACACCGAGAAGATCCCCGAAGTGGCCGGCCTGCGCGACAAGGCCCGCGCACATTCGAAGCAAACCTACCAGCGCTTTGCCGATTTCATGCACGCCAGTCCCTTGAAGAAGGAACGCGAAACACTCACGCTCAATACCGGTGGCTCCCCCAGCTTCAAGCTGCACGATGGCAGCGGCTCGGCCAATGAAGTGGCTGTGGGTTCGGCCATGGTCAAGCCCACCGATTTCGACACGCCCTTGTTGACCGACCTGGCGCCTGCCGCCTTCATCGCCACACCGCTGCTCAAGACCGGTCCTTTTGTGGCACCCGATGGCGTGGAAGAACTGAGCGCCGCAGCCGGCTGGTGGGATCCCAACCAGCGCCAGGCCCATTTCATTTACGGCGGCCATTGGCTGGCCCGTCCCGAATCACCCGCAGGCCTGAGCCCCAGTGGCTTGATCGGCCCTTCGTCCAACCAGCAGATCCTGCTGGGCTCGGGCAAGCAGGCCCTGCTTCCTGACGATTTCGTGTTCCTCAGGCCCACGCAGAGCGAGGCCGTCTTGCAGCAGTTTGGCGACATCGCCGTGTACGAGAACGGCCGCATCACCGAGATGTGGCCCGTGTTCCCGGCACAGGCCTGATCGCCTGAATCCAAGGCGCGGCCCAAACCGCGCCGCACCGTTGTGGAGTGTATTGATGATGAAGCGTTTGCCCATCGTCGGCCTTGTCACGGCCGTCGCTTTCTGTCTGACCGGCAACCTGGCCCAAGCCGCCAGCCCCAACGATGCCAAAGGCCTCTGGCTCAGTGGCGACAAGGGTGCCGTGATCGAGTTCAAGGATTGCGCCGATACCGCGGGTGCCCTGTGCGCCACGGTCGTGTGGGACAAGGACGCCGGCACGCCTCTGGACACCTGCGGCCTCCTGATCGCCAAGCTCAAAAAATACGACGACGAAGCCTGGCGCGACGGCTGGGTGCATGACCCGCGCACCAAGAAGAACTACAAGGCCGCCGTGCGCGTGAACAAGGACACCCTCTCGCTGCGCGCCTTCATCGGCGCCGAGATCCTGGGCGAAACCGAAGAGATGAGCCGCGTGGCCTCGCTGCCAGGTGCCGCTTGCAAATCGCATTGAGATCGATCAATTCATAACGGAGACAAACCATGAAGTTCCCAG
>NZ_SCTN01000532.1 GCF_004297345.1 Aquabacterium sp.
CTGGGCCGTGGCCAAGGGCTCTGTTCGCAACAAGGTCATTCTGGTGCCTGCGGCTCTGGCCATCAGTGCGCTCGCACCCTGGGCCGTGACGCCTTTGTTGATGGTCGGTGGCGCGTATCTGTGCTTTGAAGGCGTGGAGAAACTGGCTCACCCCTTCCTGCATGGCGATGACCACGAGGACGAGGTGCACCGTGAGGCATTGGCCCATGCCCTGGCCAATGCCGAAGTCGATCTGGTGGCGTTCGAGAAGGACAAGATCGCCGGTGCTGTGCGCACCGACTTCATCCTGTCGGCAGAGATCGTGACCATCACCTTGGGCACGGTGGCCGAAGCGTCCTTGATGAACCAGATCATCGTGCTCAGCGGCGTGTCACTGGCGATCACGGCGGGTGTCTATGGGCTCGTGGCTGCCATCGTGAAGATGGACGATGTGGGCCTGTACTTCAGCCAGATGGCAGGGCAGGGCGCCTGGCCTGCCTTGCGCCGTAGCGTGGGGCGTGGCCTGCTGGCGGCCGCACCCTTGTTGATGCGCACGCTGTCTGTGGTCGGCACGGCCGCGATGTTCCTGGTGGGCGGCGGCATCTTGCTGCATGGCCTGCCCGGCGCACACGAGTTCGTCGAAGCGGCCGAGCATGCCGTGCAAGGCGTGCCAACTGTAGGTGGCGCCTTGGCTGCGGTCGTGCCCCTGGTGCTGGATGCGGTGGGTGGTATCGCAGCTGGTGCCATCGTGCTGGCGGTCGTCACGCTGGGCAGCAAGCTCATGGGTCTTTTCAAGCGTGCTTGAGCGGCGGGGCGCGGTTCGATGTACAAAGCGCCACCCCCAACACAATGAGGAAGCATCATGAGCCTGTCCATGTACTCGGCCTTTATCCCTGCGGCCATTCATACGCTCAACAACCTGGCCGCCATCCTGGCCAAGGGCGCGGCGCACTGTGAGGCGCGCAAGATCGATCCCAGTGCCTTCCTGACGGCACGTATCTACCCTGACATGTTCCCGCTGGTCCGCCAGGTGCAGATTGCATCGGACACGGTCAAGGGCGGCGCCGCTCGCCTGGCCGGTATCGAGAGCCCTCGCTATGAGGACAACGAAACCACGTTCGCCGAACTGCAGGCACGCATCGACAAGACCGTGGCTTTTCTCAAGACCATCAAGCCCGAGCAGATCGATGGCAAGGAAGGCGCTGACATTGTGTTGAGCTTTCCTTCGCGCACCTTCGAGTTCAAAGGCCAGGCTTATCTGACCGGCTGGGTGCTGCCCAATCTGTACTTCCACACGACCACGGCCTACAACCTGCTGCGCCACGGCGGCGTTGAGATCGGCAAGTCTGACTTCCTGGGCGGCGCCTGATCTGTGGCGTTTGGTTCAGTGGCTGGTGGCCCTGGCGGGCGAGTCGCCTGAGGCGGTCACTGGCAGCCATTTGCTGAGCGTCACGGCCAGCATATGGCGATCGAAAGGCTTGGTGAGGTAGTCGTCCATGCCTTTCTCCAGGCAAGCCTCTCTGTCGCCGGTCAGGGCATGTGCGGTCAGTGCAACCACGGGTGTGCGCTGGCGAGCCGTGTCCTCATCTTCAATGGCGCGAATCTGGCGTACGGCTTCATAGCCATCCATGATGGGCATTTCGCAGTCCATGAGGATCACATCGAAAGCCTGCTCCTTGAACATCTGCAGCGCCACTTCACCGTTGCGTGCCTGCTGGCAACGTACGCCCAGGCTTTCCAGCGTCATGGAAGCAATGAAGGCGTTGACCTCATTGTCTTCAACCAGCAGCACATCGCCCGAGAGCTGCCAGTCATGGTCCTCAGGTGGTACCGAGTCCCTGAACATCATCTGATCGACTTCGCTGGTATCGGCTGCCAGATCAGCCGTGCTGTAGGGCGTCTCCAGGATGATCTCGAAGGTGGTGCCCACCCCCATGGCGCTTCGCGTACAGATGGTGCCGCCCATTTCCTCGATGATCTGCTTGCAGATGGCCAAGCCCAGGCCCGTGCCACCATGGCTGCGTGTGCTGCCCGATTCGACCTGATAAAAAGGTTGATACAACCGCTCCAGCGCCGCCTCAGGAATGCCCATGCCCGTGTCGGATACATCGATGATGAGCTGGGCGGTTTGTTTGTCGAGCAGGTTCACACTGGCAGAGACCACGACCTCGCCTTGCTGCGTGAACTTCACAGCGTTGCTGACCAAGTTGAGCAGCACCTGCCGCAGCTTGCCCTCATCGGCTGTCAAGGTCTTCACTTCAAAGGGCAGGCCTGAAACGTCTCCGCGAATCTGGAGTCCTTTCTGAAGAGCCGCTGCACGAAACGAGTCACAAGCGGTGACGATGGTGTCGCGCGGGTTGAACTGGGTGGGCGTCAGGCGGACCTTGTGGGCGTCGAGTTTGGCGAAGTCCAGAATCTCGTTGAGGATGTCGAGCAGATTTTTGGCCGAGTCTCGGGCCGATTTGACGAACAGGCGGTCACGTTCGGTGAGCTTGTCCACGTTGAGCATGCTCAGGGCACCGATGACGCCGTTCATGGGCGTGCGGATTTCGTGGCTCATATTGGCCAGGAACGCCGTTTTGGCTCGGTCGGCTGCTTCTGCCTGTTCTTTCATGCGCAAGAGGTCTGCCACGCGGCTTTTGCGGCGCGATTGCAGGAACAGCTTGCGCTCGCGCGACATCGATAGACGCTGGAGCAGGTGGCCCAGCGCATTGGCCGCCAGCAGATGGATGGTCATGCGCTGATACGCCTGTGGCTCAAAGCCCGGTGCGGCGATGCCGAACCCCAGTGCCACGGCCATCATGAACCCGCCCAGCAGCAGGGTGTTGATGGTGTTCAGGCGTGCCAGGCCATAGGTCACCAGGGTGGCCAGCACAAAGGCTGTGGTGAGGGTCCAGTAGGCAGAAATGGTGGGCGCGTCACTCTGGCCAATGTGTGCGATATAGCCTGTGGTCAGCGCACTGGCGCAAACCAGGCCGGAACAGGTTTTGGCATAGTGGCGCTTGAAGAAACGCTTGAAATGCTGAACCAACTGGCCAAACACCAGGAACGCCACTGACACACTGAACCTGATCAATTGCGTGTCATCCAGGGCGCCCCGTCGGCCTGTCAAGCCGTCAGCCAACCAGAAAGCCATGAACGAACATGCAGCCAGCAAGGCGGCAATATGGAGAAACCGAACGCCGAAGGATCGATATCCTTTCTGGAATTCGCGCTCAAGTTTGGGGTTGGTGAAACCCCGGTTACCCAGAATGCGCTGTAGCTTTGAAATGGCCGCAAAACTCATCGGTCGCTCCTCAAGCATGCACGGACATCAAGCCGCCAGGATCCCTGGCGAAATACTGTGATGGCGTTCGTGGTGAGTATCAGGTGGTTCGGCAATACCCAGCCAGCGGAGCGATTTTCCCGGCAGGGCGCCTGATGGTGCCTGTGCAATCTATGTGCAAGACCGCCGCCCTGTCAAGCCTCGTATGCCTAACTTGGTTGGATTGATACAGGCGATATATGCAGGCAATAAACGGCAGCGCTGTGGACGCCAAACCTGAATCTCGATATTGGGCGCTGCGTCGGTTTAACCCGTCAGGGCGTCATGCAGGGCCACCATTTCAAGTGTGAGCTTGTGGCGTTGATCCAGATGGATCATGGGTTTGGCCTGTTGATGGGATTCTTTCACCTTGACCGAGGCGCTCAGATACGGCTGCAAAACCGGCAGGCCTTCCTCAATCAATTCCTGAACCAGTTTTTGCGGCAGCGAGGCACGTGGCTGAAATTGATTGACCACGATGCCCGATATTTTCAAATCGCTGTTGTGATCGGCCTGGATTTCCTGCACGTTGTCCAGCAGGTTATAGAGCGCGCGGCGCGAGAAATCATCGCAGTCAAAGGGGATGAGGCAGCCTTGCGCCGCAATCAGGGCCGAGCGCGTGTAGAAATTCAAAGCTGGTGGCGTGTCGATGTAAATGCGGTCGTAATCATCGGCCAGATCGGCCAGGGCATCACGCAGCTTGTAGATCTTGTAGCGAGATTCCAGCTTGGCATGCAGCTCGTCCAGGCTGGGATGCGAGGGCATCAGGTGCAGGTTCTCGAAGGGCGTTTCAACCGTGTAATCGCCTGCGCCTTTGGGGCGCGCGCTGAACTTCAGCGTCTGGTCAAAAAACTCGGCCGCACTGACTTCGGCATCTTCCTGCGGGCCGCCCAGCAAGTAGTGCGTGGAGTTGCCTTGCGGATCCAGATCGATGACCAGCGTACGCAGGCCCTGGCTGGCGCTGATGGCCGCGAGGTTGCACGTGATGGTGGATTTGCCGACTCCACCCTTCTGGTTGAACACGACGTAGCGCATGGCTGCAGACCTTCCTTGAACGCGTTGAATTGGTCAGCCGTGTGCTGGATGACCTGGCGTCTATTGTGCACTGCAACAAAGCAATTCACGCGGTGGGTCAGCGTTGTTTGCGTACCGGTTTGTAGCTGTCGTCGCCCGGTTTGATTTCCAGCAACACCGGTGTCTGGTGGCTGCCGTCCTGATCGAGCAGCACGGTGCCTTCGAAGCGCCGGATGCGCTCGGATGAGCGCGGCAGTCGTTCGTCGGTGATCAGTTGCAGTTCGTGGATGCGGCGAGGGCGCAGCGCGAGGTTGACGTCATCGGGCAGCATCACGCACAGGCTGTGTTGCAGCTTGAGGATGATGGCGGTGTCCGTGCGGCCGCGCAGGTAGCTGTCCTCGTCGTCAGGGGCACCTTTGCGGTGTTTGCGATGGACTTCGCCCGATACGGTGACGGGATCGCGTTCATACACACAGTTGTCTGTCGACTGAGCGTATGCAGACATGGGTGCCGCGAGTTCACCCAGCAGCCAGATGAGCGTGGCTGCTGCCGGTGCAATGAAAGGCTTCAAGGCCGGTCTCCTGTGATGTTGGATGTTTAACCATCCAAGTCTAGGAGCACCGGCGCTTGAAGCCATCCCCTGGCAAGGGGATGTGTGGCGGATCAGCGACCGGGTTCGGGCAGCTCGATCTTGACTTCGAGTACCTCGAGGTCGCCCTGGCGCTCCATGGACACCTTGATGTCGTCTGGATTGATGGACACGTACTTCGAGATGACGGCTACCAGTTCGCGCTGCAGATCGGGCAGGTAGCTGGGGCTGTGGCTGCGACCATTGCGCTCGTGCGCGAGGATCAGCTGCAGCCGCTCCTTGGCCACCGTGGCCGTCTGCTTCTTTTCGCCGAGGAAGAAGGACAGGAATCCCATGGTCTTACTTGCCTCCGAACAGGCGCTTGAAGAAGCCGGGCTTTTCAGCTTCGATGAAGCGCAGTGGTTTGTCCTGACCCAGGAAACGGTCGATCACGTCGCTGTAGGCCTCGGCCACGTCCGAGCCCTTCATGTGGATCGCGGGGATACCTTGGTTGGAGGCGTTCAGCACGGTCTCCGATTCAGGGATCACGCCGATCAGCTTGACGCGCAGGATCTCGTGCACGTCTTCCAGCGACAGCATCTGGCCGCCTTCCACGCGATTGGGGTTGTAGCGCGTGATCAGCAGGTGTTCCTTGATGGGCTCGGCGCCGTCTTGCGCACGCTTGGTCTTGCTGTTGAGCATGCCCAGGATGCGGTCGGAGTCGCGCACCGAAGAGACTTCGGGGTTGGTCACCACGATGGCCTCATCGGCAAAGTGCATGGCCATCAGCGCGCCGGTTTCGATGCCGGCGGGCGAGTCACACACGATGTACTCGAAGCCCATTTCGCCCAGATCCTTCAGGACCTTCTCGACACCGTCTTGCGTGAGGGCTTCCTTGTCGCGCGTTTGCGAGGCAGCCAGCACGTAGAGGTTCTCGCACTGCTTGTCCTTGATGAGGGCCTGGTTGAGGTTGGCCTCGCCATGGATCACGTTGATCAGGTCGTACACCACGCGGCGTTCGCAGCCCATGATGAGGTCGAGATTACGCAAGCCGACGTCGAAGTCGATCACGGCCGTCTTGTGGCCGCGCAGGGCCAGGCCGGAAGCGAAGCTGGCGCTGGTGGTCGTTTTGCCAACGCCCCCTTTGCCGGAAGTCACCACGATGATCTTGGCCATGGATGGCAGTCCTTTCAGGTCAGTCTGTTTGAGGCAAGTGCCTCAGATTTGAATGGGGTCGAAAACCAGGCGGTCGCCTTCCAGACGGATCTGGGCGGGTTTGCCTTTGATATTGGCTGGCAGCGGGTTTTCTGTGGTGCGGTACGTGCCTGCGATGGACAGCAACTCGGGCTCCATGCAGGTAGAAAAGATGCGGGCCTGGGTGTTGCCTTTGGCGCCAGCGATCGCCTTGCCGCGCAGCGGGGCATACACATGGATGTTGCCGTCGGCAATCACTTCGGCGCCGTGGTTCACCAGGGCCATGACGATCAGGTCGCCGCCCTTGGCGTAGATTTGCTGGCCGGAGCGCAGGGGCTTGTCGATGACCATGGTGGGCACCGAGGAGGGCACTTCCACGCGCACCTCGACCGGCACTTCGCGCACAACTTCCCGGATGACTTCCTGCACCACGGTCTTGACGACTGGTTCGGCGCGGGAGGCCGCAGCATGCCCATCGGGCGCTTCAGTCAGTCCGGCTTCCAGCGCCGCAGCCGTCTGCTTGACGGTCCCGCCACGCACGGCCACGGGCTTGAGCTTGAAGCTGGTGAGCAACTGGATCAGCGCGTCGAAGTTGACGGAGGCATCCAGGCTGGCCAGGTGGGTGAGGTCGATCACCACCGGGTCGTTGTTGAAGAAGTCGGGCGTGTCGCCAAAGCGTTCCGCCATCGCCTGACCCAGCGCCTGGATGTTCCCGGTCTTGAGCAGGAAGGCTTCCAGTGAGAGTGAGGCGCTCTTGAGGTCGAACAGGACGGAGGCGTTCGCGGTTGATGCGGCGGACATGGAAGACAGGCGCTGAAAAACCCAGAGTTTAAGGCAAGGCGCGCACCGTTCTGCCCACGCACGCCACGATTGGATCGGGCCTTACCCCGATGGCGGGCCATACTGGCGGGATGGATCAATGGTTGTCGTCTCAACAGATCGGGCTGGCCGTGGCGCTGGGCGCCGGTTTGCTCGTCGGTCTGGAGCGCGAGCGGCGCAAGGGACAGGGCGATGACCGTGAGGCGGCCGGCCTGCGCACCTTCATGGTAGCGGCACTGGCAGGTGCCGTGGCGCAGATGCTGTCGGTGGCCTTGTCGGCCATCGTGCTGGCCGGTGTGGCGGGGCTGGCAGCCTTGTCCTACTGGCGCAGTCGCTCCCGGGATCCGGGTTTGACGACCGAGCTGGCGCTGGTGGTCACGACCCTGATCGGCATGCTGGCTGTGGCGCAGCCGGCGCTGGCTGCCGGGTGTGCGGTCTTGCTGGCTTGTGTGCTGGCCGCGCGTGAGCGCCTGCACCATTTCGCGACCGAGTGGTTGAGCGAGCAAGAGCTGCACGACGGCTTGCTTTTGTCGGCCCTGGTGCTGGTGATGTTGCCCTTGCTGCCTGCCACCCCGGTGAGCTGGCTGGGGCAGCTGTCGGCGCAGCGTGTGTTGATGCTGGTGATCGTGATCCTGGTGATGCAGGCTGCCGGGCATGTGGCGCAGCGTTTGCTCGGGCCCCGCGCGGGGTTGGCCTTGTCCGGCCTGTTGGGTGGATTTGTGTCCAGCACGGCCACGATCAGTGCCATGGGCAGCCTGGCGCGGCGTGAGCCTGGGCAATGGCGCCTGAGTTGGTGTGCGGGCGTGTTGTCCATGGCCGCCACCTGGGTGCAGATGTTGATGATGGCCCTGGTGGTGTCGCCTGCGGTGGCGCAACTGGTGTGGCCGCTGGTGGTTTGCGGGGCGCTGGTGCCTTTGATCTTGGGCGCGGTCTTGTGGCGATCTTCAACGGGCGAAGTCAGCACTGACTCGCCGAATGGGCCAGGCCGCCAGGTATTGCGGCTACGTGAAGCCTTGAGCGTATCGGCGTTGCTATTGGGCGGGGCCGTGTTGGTTAACCTGTCCCAACAGCACGGCGTGAGTGGCCTGCTGCTGGGAACGGCTGTTGCGGCGCTGGCTGATGCCCATGCGCCCATGGCCAGCCTGATGTCGCTGTATGGCGCGGGGCACTTGAGCCTGGATCACCTGTATGCCGGCCTGATGGTGGCTTTGTGCATGAACGCAGTGACGCGCGCTGGCGCCGCAGCCTTGTCCGGAGGCTGGCGTTTTGGCCTGGGTATTGCGGCGGCCTTGGCGCTGAACATGGCCGCGGCTGCCGCCTGCTTGTGGTGGCAGCCGCTGCGTTTCAGCGCGTGAGGGCGGCGTCCAGCTTGAACGTGGCCACCGCGCGCGCCAGGTAGTCCGCCTGGTTGCGCAGGCTTTCTGCGGCAGCGGCTGTTTGCTCCACCAGGGCAGCATTGCTTTGCGTGCCCTGGTCCATCTGTGTCACGGCGTCCGTCACTTGCGCGATGCCGGCGGTCTGTTCGCGGCTGGCGCTGCTGATCTCGCCGATCACGTCCGTGACCTGGGCAATGGCCTGCACGATGCTCTTCATGGTGCTGCCGGCCTGATCGGCTTGTTCGGCGCCCATGGTCACGCGTTCCACGCTGGAGGTGATCAGGCTCTTGATCTCTTTGGCCGCTTCCGCGCTGCGTTGCGCGAGGTTGCGCACCTCGCCTGCCACCACGGCAAAGCCACGTCCTTGTTCGCCTGCGCGGGCTGCTTCCACCGCGGCATTGAGCGCCAGGATATTGGTCTGGAAGGCGATGCCATCGATCACGCTGATGATCTCGGCGATCTTTTGCGAGGAGCGATGGATGTCCTGCATGGTCGACACCAGTTGCGACACCACGGCGCCGCCGTGATCGGCCACGCTGCTGGCGCCTTGTGCCAGCTGGCTCGCTTGCGCGGCGTTGTGGCTGACCGTGCTGGACAACTGCTCCAGCGCAGAGGCCGAGCGCTCCAGCGCTGCGGCCTGATCCTGCGTGCGGTTGGACAGGTCCGAGCTGCCAGCAGACACCTCGGCAGAGGCATTGGCCACGCTGTCGGCGTTGTCGCGCACATTGGCCACGGTCTGGCGCAACTGGCCGACCATTGCGGCCAGGCTGGCCACCACACTGTCCTGATCGCTTGGTGCCACACGCACTGCCACGCCCAGATCACCATCGGTGACGCGGCGCAGGAGCTTGCGCACGGTGTGGGGCTCAGCGCCCAGTGTCTGCATCAGGTAGCGTGTCACCAGCAGCGAGGCGGTGAACAACAAGGCGGCTCCGGCCAGGGTGAAACCAGCCAGCAGCCACTCTGTCTTGCTTCGGGCTGCCTTGCCTTCTTCGTCTGATTGTTTCGCGGCGGTTTCGATGCCCTCGACCACGGTCTCTTGCGCGGTCTCCAGTTCCTTGAACAGGGCGATGAAGGCCGGGAGCTTGTCTTGTGCGGCTTTGTGGTCTTGCGCTGCCAGTTGGGCAATGTCCTGGCCGGCTGCGGCATAGCGTGCGACCACGGGTGCCAAAGCCTCGACCTTCATTTGCAGCGCCTTGTCCAGTGGCAGGCCTTGCAAGTCATGGACGCGGGCCACGAAGCCATCGCCATGCTCTTTGGCGTCCTTTTGCGCCTGGCTGAGGCCAGCGGTATCGCCCATCTGCCCGTACATCAGGGCCTGAAACACGTCGCCGCGGAGGGCGTCGTGCATCATGTCCCCCATGGTGGCCGCCTGCGTGGCCTGGGTGGCGATGACGGCGGCATCCATGTGCTCGCCTAAAGCGCGGGCACCCCACCATCCTGCGGTGCCCACAGCGGCCGAAAACGTCACGCCGAGCATGCCCAGGCCCAGCAACACTTGTCGCATTCTCATGTCTACTTGACTCCAGTTGTCATTCAGGCCGGGAGGTACTGCCAATGTGGGCGCCCCGGTCCTGGACCGGGATATCGGCTTGTCACCCGTGTGCTGAAGTTATTTGTGCGGGATCAAGTAATTTGTGAGCGTCAGCGTGCTTTTTTCCAGGTGCCGCTTGTGCTTCTGCTCCTTGCTTGGCCTCGTTCCTCGGAGGGATTGTGAGTTCGGCCGTCGTGAGATGTACTCGCCTGCGCATCAAACACGTACACGACAGGAGGAATGAAACATGGCTTATGTGGGTGCTGCTGGCAGCTTTGCCGTGTCTCACGCCCCGGAACACGACGCCCTCGTGATGCCTCTGGCTCGGTATGTCTTGTTGTGCATGCTGGCTGCGTGTGCCGCCCGCAGCCAGGCGTGCGACAGCGTTGGCCAGGAGGTCTCTGTGCTCGGCAGCTTGCGTCAGCAAGTCTTTGCCGGGCCGCCGAACTATGAGGATATCCGGCATGGTGATGCTCGAGAGGCCGTGCCCATCTTCAGGCTGCGCACACCTGTTTGCGTGACCGGCCTGCTGGGCGATCACGACTCAAGCCAGCAGACGGTTCAACAGCTTCAGTTGCTGGACATCAACCAGGTCTTGTCCAAGGCCTGGCGCAAGCGCTGCCGTCAAGGCTGCCGGATCAGCGGGACATTGGCCCGCGCCGACAGCGGGCATCATCATCTGCCCGTGCTGATGGATGTCAGCCGCGTCGAGGCCCTGGCTTCTTCCCGGCAGCTTGGCCGGAAGGCCGCCCCGCCGACTTCACCGCAGGCTTCCCTGGCCCACCCCGCGCCATGACGGGCTTGCCCCGTGCCGGCGCTGAACCCGTCTCACGCGGAGGCAAGCCCGTGTGCTGCGTCAGGATCTGGCCCTTGCGTGGCTGAACCTTGGGCAACTGTCTGGGGTCCGGTGCCTCTTTCTGCTGATGGCTGGCGCGCCCGATGGCGGTCATCGAGGTCTTGCCACCCGCTGCGCCCGTGGAGTTCTTGCGGCGTGCGCTCTGGTAGCTGCCATCCGTTTGAGGCTGGTAGAAGGGGATCAGGTGGTGCTTGCCGTTGCCGATCAGGTCGGCGCGGCCCATGTCCTTCAAGGCCTCGCGCAGCAGCGGCCAGTTGTTGGGGTCGTGGTAGCGCAGGAAGGCCTTGTGCAGGCGGCGGCGCTTCTCGCCCTTTACCACGTCCACACGTTCGCCCTTGGCCTCATCGCGGCTGATGCCCTTGAGTGGGTTGCGGCCGGAGTGGTACATCGCCGTGGCTGTGGCCATGGGGCTGGGGTAGAAGGTCTGGACCTGGTCGGCGCGAAAGCCATTGCGCTTGAGCCACAAGGCCAGGTTCATCATGTCCTCGTCGCTGGTGCCCGGGTGGGCGGCGATGAAGTAGGGGATGAGGTACTGCTTCTTGCCGGCTTCCTCGCTGAACTTCTCGAACAGCTGCTTGAACTTGTCGTATGTGCCAATGCCCGGCTTCATCATCTTGGACAGCGGGCCGCCTTCCGTGTGCTCGGGCGCGATCTTCAGGTAGCCGCCCACGTGGTGGGATACCAGCTCCTTGATGTACTCGGGCGACTTCACCGCCAGGTCATAGCGCAGGCCAGACCCGATCAGGATCTTCTTAACACCACGCAGTGCGCGTGCGCGCCGGTAGATCTTGATCAGCGGGCCATGGTCGGTATTGAGGTTCTGACAGACGTCCGGATAGACGCAGCTGGGCTTGCGGCAGGCCGACTCGATCTCAGGCGATTTGCAGCCGATGCGGTACATATTGGCCGTAGGGCCGCCCAGGTCCGAGATGACACCCGTGAAGCCCTTGACCTTGTCACGGATCTCTTCGACCTCATGGATGATCGAATCTTCGCTGCGGCTCTGGATGATGCGGCCTTCGTGCTCGGTGATCGAGCAGAAGGTGCAGCCGCCAAAGCAGCCGCGCATGATGTTCACGCTGAAGCGGATCATCTCCCAGGCAGGGATCTTGGTCGTGCCATCGTGCCCGCCATTTTCATCCGCGTAGGTCGGGTGCGGGCTGCGTGCGTACGTCAGATCGAACACGTGGTCCATCTCTGCCATGCTCAGCGGGATGGGAGGCGGGTTGATCCACACATCGCGGTTGGCATGGGCCTGCACCAGTGCGCGGGCATTGCCGGGGTTGGTCTCCAGGTGCAGCACGCGGTTGGCGTGGGCATACAGAACCGGGTCGCTCTTGACCTGCTCGTAAGATGGCAGGCGGATCACGGTGCGGTCTCGCGGGGGCAGGGCGATCTTGCCGGTGCGCTCGGGCAGGGCTGCGTTGGCCTTGATGGCTGCTGACTTGGCGGCCAGCGCCGGGTTGACCACGAGCTTGATGGGCTTGGCGCCACCGGACAGATCCATCTGGCCGCCCACCGAGGCAGCGTTCACCTGGCCCTGACCTTTGAGCGGATCGAAGGCGCCTTCTTCTTCACGCGCACAGGTCTCGCCCTGGGCCTCGGCCTGCTGGGCCATGGTCATGTAGGGGTTGATGTGCTGGTCGATGCGGCCGGGCATATCGACCTCGCTCGAATCCAGCTCGAACCAGCCTAGCGCCGTCGGGTCATTGGTGCGGCGCAGGAAGGCCGTGCCGCGCACATCTGTGATCTGCTCGATGGGCTCGCGGGCGGCCAGGCGGTGCGCGATCTCCACAATCGCACGTTCGGCATTGCCGTACAGCAGCAGGTCGGCCTTGGCGTCAGCGAGGATGGAGCGGCGGACCTTGTCCTGCCAGTAGTCGTAGTGCGCGATGCGGCGCAGCGAGGCCTCGATGCCGCCCATGATGATGGGCACCTCGGGGTAGGCTTCCTTGCAGCGCTGGGCGTAGACCAGCGAGGCGCGGTCGGGGCGCTTGCCGGCTTCGCCACCCGGTGTGTAGGCATCGTCGCTGCGAATCTTGCGATCAGCCGTGTAGCGGTTGATCATCGAGTCCATGTTGCCGGCGGCCACGCCGTAGAACAGATTGGGTTTGCCCAGTGCCTTGAACGGGTCGGCGCTTTGCCAATCCGGCTGCGCGATGATGCCCACGCGAAAGCCTTGCGCTTCCAGCACGCGACCGATCACGGCCATGCCGAAGCTGGGGTGGTCCACATAGGCATCACCCGTGACGATGATGATGTCGCAGCTGTCCCAGCCCAGCTCGGTCATTTCCTCGCGGCTCATGGGCAGGAATTTGGCCGTGCCAAAGCGCTTGGCCCAGAAGGGGCGGTAAGCGGTGAGCGCTTTGACGGCCTTCTGCTGAGGTGTCAGGGCCGGAGGCGGCGCGGTTTTGGCTGAGGGGGACGCGGTGGTCTGGGCGGACATGGACTTCGGGGCCTGCGTGGCACCAGGCAAGACGGAGGAGGACAACCCTCTATTGTCGCCTGACTGGGCGTTTCAGAGGCCTCATTTTGATCAGGGGCATTTACTTCGGCCAGGGGTATCGCGAGACGAAAAAAAGCCCTCCTGTTGCGATCACATGATGGGCGATCACGCGGTCGTACAAGAGGGCTTGAGCAGAAGGGGGCAAAGGTTCGCCGCCCCTCTCTATGTCGGTCTGATCAGTAGCTGGTCAACAGTTGAGGCCAGCCGTTGACGGAGACCGCCGTACCTGCAGGCAGGGCCGTTTTGCTACCGAGCAATGAAGACGAGTAGCTCATGCCAGCAACTGGGGTGTAGCTGACAGACGTGCCCATCGGGTTCCAGACGATGTACTCAGTCGTGCCGGTTGCGGTACGAGAGAGCTTGACAACCCAAGGTTGGCCGGCCACGTCCGATGTGCTGACTGACACGATCTTCGTGCCCGTCAACCATTTGGCCATCGACTGATAGGCTGTGCCAGCATCGGTTTTGACATAGACACCATTGCCGCTGGTGGTTTCTCGGCCCAGGGTCACAGACGTGCCACCTTGGTCCCACGCGTAGTAGTAGGAGCGGTCCAGTCCGGCAATCGACGCGAGCAGCAAGTGTCGGGCAACATAAGGCGCGCCCTTGGTGTCGTTCGATGTGCCATCGACATTGGAGGATGCAAGATAACCAGACTCTGTGTTCCAGATGGCCTTGCTGGTCAGGTTGTACCGAGCGAGGATGTTTTTCAGGTTGTTGACGCCGTGCTCCTTGACGAACAGCAGTTCTGGCGCATTGGCCGCACCATTGCCACCCGCACCAACCAGCAGTTGGTCAAGGTATTCGTCGTAGGCATGGATGGCGATGATGTCGGCATAGCTGCCGCCGCCCTGGGACAGATACTCGTCAACAAAATCCAGCTTGTAGGTGTACAAGGTGGGTGACAGCACCGTCAGGCTGCTGTTGGTTTTGATGATCGAATAGGCATCCGATGCAAGGGTGACCAGGTACTTGGTGTAGTCGGTCGGGCGACGTTGGTTGAACATGGCGCAAACATAAGGTTCGTTCCAGATCTCCCAGTACTTGATGGCGCCATTGGCGCGCTTGACGACGGCCTTCACCATGTTCTGCCAGACGGTGCGGTCCTTTGGTGGCGCGCCTTCACCGACGCCGGTACCCCGGATGGGGTTGCCATTGATATCGTGTTTGGTGGTGTACAGACTGCACGAAACCTCCTGGCCCGTAGGGTCGCTGGAGGCCCAGCTGGGCATGTTGCCGCCCAGCGTCATGATCAGATCGGCGCCGTTCTGTTTGGCCAGTGCAATGCGTGCATCGAAGGCGGTCCAGTTCGCTTTCGTCAGGTCAGACGTGGGGAAGATGTCGCGCAGTTGAACGCCTTCGCCGTCCCACATGCGGTCAGCACCTTGCGCACCACCCAGATCAGGCCAGCGAACGTCACGGTGATTGTGCAGACCAAAGTATGTCTTGCCAATGGACTGGCCCGTACGGGTGATGGTGTTGGCCGTGGCCGCACCTTCTGTCACCGTGACGCTGTCCAGCCAGATGTTGCCGGGTACCTTGGGGATCACGAACAGGCCCGCTTGAACGTCTGCGCTGGTGACCGGCGCATCGGCCGTCAGGGTCACTTTGGTCCAGCCAGTACCCAGGGTTTTGGACGCAAGCCCGTAAGCTGTGTAGGGAGGACCAGCCAGACGCAATTGAATGACAACCTCTTGGGCGGTGTCGGCGCGCATGTAGGCGGTAGCTGTGTAGCTTTTGCCGTTCTTCATGGTGAACGGCGCCCAAAGCTGGGGCGTGACGTTGGTGCTCTTGATGGACAGGCTGGCTGTGCCCGCGTATTTTGAGCTCGTGTCCAGCTTATAGGTGATCGATGAGCTGGGCGCGTTTTTCCAGCATGTGTTGTCTTGCCAGCCAGTTGCAAGCGTGCCAGAGATGGCCGGTGGTGTCGGTGTACCTGAGTTGGCGACACACTGCGATACCGCATAACCCCCGGTATCGAAATTGGTGTTGACCAATTGCGCAAAAGTTGTTTGAACCCCTGCAGAGGCGAGCAGCGCGCACGCTAGCCGGATATACGGCTTCCCATTTTTGAAAGTCATAAAGCTCCACTTTTTGATTGACGTTGATGCGCCATGGCAGACCTAATCATCCAACCAGGCACGCACGAACTTTATATGTAAAACGTTCCTGCCCGGTTTGCGAGCTGGAGGTGCGTTTCGGTGCCCCTGGGCAATATGCCGACCGATGGGTTCTGGGACCTACTTGCTCCAGCGCGTCATGCGGCCATACTCGCGAAAGCCCAGGCGACGATAAGTAGGCTCGCCCATGTGAGAGGCCTGGAGCGCCACGCCATGCGCACCGCGCTCCATAGCCAGATTGGTGACGGCCGCCGTGCAGGCCGCCGCCAGGCCGTGGCCGCGCGCTTCGGGCACGGTGCCGACCCAGTAGATGCCGGCCACATCACCCGTGTGCAGCACCATGGCGGCCGCGCCCACCAGCCCATCCTGGCGCCGCGCCAGGGCGATGGACACATCCTGCGCCAGCAAGCCTGCGCTGTCCACGAAGAAGCTGGGGGTGAACATCTCGGGCAGACCCAGCGTGGCATAGGCCTTGACGCACACGTTCACGAAGGCCGGCAGGTCATCGGCACGCGTGAGCAGATCGATGCGCCAGTCCGGTGGGATCAAGGGCATGGCCACAGGGGCCTCGACCAGCATGGCTGGCAGATCTGCCTGCGCATTGAAGCCTTCTGCGTCCAGTGCGGCATCCAGGTCCAGATCCTGGCGGCTCATGGTGATCACCGCATATGGGTTGGCTTGCCCGCCAAAGAAGGCCTCTGCTTGCTTGAGCACGAGTTCCGGCGGAACGGCCGAGTCAAGCCGGATCACGCAGTTCTGATGCGGCAGGGGCAGGGGGAGTGTGCCTTGATGCAGCAGGACGCCATTGAGTTCGAGCAGTCGCCCCGCTGGTTGCCAGCGGGCGTGGATGCGAACGGCGTGAGCGAGGTTTTGATCGGCCAGGTCTTCAAGGACAGCGCTGGTCATGAGGGGCTCCTGATTTGTGTGCGTGTTGACGTCGATCCTGGCGTCAGCACGCGTCCCCTCATGCGGACTTCATCTCACTTTGTTTCAGCGCCTTGCTTCCTGGGCTGCTGCTGCGAGCACATCTTTCAACAGGCGGGCCTTGACCTTCTTGCCCTTGACCTTGACGTCGTTGAGCTGGGCCACGGCCTTGCGGGCGATGCCCCGTTCCACAGCCACATAGGTGTGGAAATCGGTGACGTTGATCTTGCCGATCTGGCTGCCTTGCAAGCCGGCTTCGCCTGTTAGGGCGCCCAACACATCACCAGGGCGGATCTTTTCTTTTTTGCCGCCCAGGATCTGGATGGTGATCATCGGTGGCTCCAGCGGCGCCTTGCTGGCGGGTGTCAGCTCCGAGAGCTTCTGCCACTTCGATTCGCGCCCTTGCAGCAATTCGATGTTGCCCACGCGGCCCATCTCATCCATGCTGGCCAGGTTCAGGGCCAGGCCTTCGGCGTCACCACGGCCAGTGCGGCCAATGCGGTGGATGTGCACTTCCGGGTCGGGTGTGACGTCTACGTTGATCACGGCTTCCAGTTGGGCGATGTCCAGGCTTCGGGCGGCCACATCGGTGGCCACCAGCACC
>NZ_SCTN01000533.1 GCF_004297345.1 Aquabacterium sp.
TGGCGCCGTGCACCGACACGCAGGAGCACTCACCCACGGCGTACAGGCCGTTGATGATGTCGTTAGGCTTGCCGTTCTTGGGGACCACGACCTGGCCGTAGACGTTGGTCGGGATGCCACCCATCTGGTAGTGGATGGTCGGCACCACGGGGATCGGCTCCTTGGTGATGTCGACGTTGGCGAAGTTGTGGCCGATCTCGAACACCGAAGGCAGGCGCTTCATGATGGTCTCGGCGCCCAG
This sequence comes from Aquabacterium sp., assembly GCF_004297345.1. Lineage (GTDB taxonomy): Bacteria > Pseudomonadota > Gammaproteobacteria > Burkholderiales > Burkholderiaceae_C > Aquabacterium. Next base: position 242 of record NZ_SCTN01000533.1, read on the forward strand.
GTGGGTCATGTCCAGCAGGACGTAGTCCTTGTTGGGACCACAGCCACGGCCTTCCTTGATTTCCTGGTCCATCGAGCGGGACACGAAGTCACGCGGGGCCAGATCCTTCAAGGTCGGGGCGTAACGCTCCATGAAGCGCTCGCCATTGGCATTGCGCAGGATGGCGCCCTCGCCACGGCAGCCTTCGGTCAGCAGCACGCCAGCACCGGCCACGCCAGTGGGGTGGAACTGCCAGAACTCCATGTCTTCCAGCGGGATGCCAGCGCGAGCAGCCATGCCCAGGCCGTCACCCGTGTTGATGAAGGCATTGGTGGAAGCCTGGAAGATGCGACCAGCGCCACCGGTTGCGAACAACACAGTCTTGGCGTGCAGCACGTGCACTTCGCCGGTTTCCATTTCCAGGGCGGTCACGCCGACCACGTCGCCTTCGGCGTCACGGATCAGATCCAGCGCCATCCATTCCACGAAGAACTGGGTGCGGGCCTTGACGTTTTGCTGGTACAGCGTGTGCAGCAGGGCGTGACCGGTGCGGTCAGCGGCAGCGCAAGCGCGTTGCACAGGCTTTTCGCCGTAGTTGGCAGTGTGGCCGCCGAACGGACGCTGGTAGATGGTGCCGTCGGCATTGCGGTCGAACGGCATGCCGAAGTGTTCCAGCTCGTACACGACCTTGGGCGCTTCACGGCACATGAACTCGATGGCGTCCTGGTCACCCAGGTAGTCAGAGCCCTTGATGGTGTCGAAGAAGTGATAGTGCCAGTTGTCTTCGGACATGTTGCCCAGCGAAGCACCGATACCGCCCTGAGCGGCCACCGTGTGCGAACGGGTGGGGAAGACCTTGGACAGCACGGCCACGTTCAGGCCAGCCAGAGACAGTTGCAGCGACGCGCGCATGCCGGAGCCACCGGCCCCGACGATCACGACGTCAAACTTGCGGGTAGGAAGGGAAGTAGCGCTCATTTTTTACAGTCTCCACAGCACTTGGATGGCCCAGCCGGCGCAGCCAACCAGCCACACGATGGCAAACACTTGCAGGCCCAGGCGGATGCCGACCGGCTTGATGTAGTCCATGAAGATGTCGCGCACGCCCACCCACACGTGGTAGAGCATGGCCAGGATGACCACGAAGGTCAGTGTCTTCATCCATTGCTGCGAGAAGATGCCAGCCCACTTGTAGTAGCTGATGGGCTCGCCGATGATGACTTGGGCCAGCAGTGCAATGGTGAACAGGGCCATCAAACAGGCCGTCACGCGTTGCGCGAGCCAGTCACGCAGACCATAGTGCGCACCGGTCACGATGCGCTTGGTTCCGTAGTTTTGAGACATGGTTGTTATTCCTGCGGTCAGGGATACAAGTACGGGAAATCAGAACAGGCCGAACAGCTTGGCTGCCAGCACCACGGTCAGGCCCGAGCTCAGTGCCAGGGTGATCACGGCGGTGGAGTGGCCCTGCTCTTTGCTCACGCGGTGAGTGGCGTCCATGATCAGGTGGCGCACGCCAGCGATGAAGTGCACCAGATAGGCCCAGATCAGGCCCAGGGCGATCAGCTTGAAGAACCAGCCTGGCACGAGGCCATTGGCGCAACCAGCCTTGAAGATCGCCGTGAACTCGTCATACGAGATCTCGGTGGAGACGCTCGTGTCGAACATCCAGATGATGAAGGGCATCAACAGGAACATGATCGCGCCGCTGATACGGTGGAGGATCGAGACGATCCCCGCCGGAGGCAGACGGTAGCTGACGATGTCAGTCACGTGGATGTTCCGGAAGACGGGGCGTGGGGTTTTCGCGTTGTCAGCCATGTTGTTAAAGGCTCCTGCCGAGCGTCAAAAATCTGTCAAGAGAATCCGGGATTTTAGGGCAATCCCCGGCCCGACGAACTCGCTCGGCTTGTGGTCATCCACATGACAACCCTTTGCTTTGCGTGAACAAGTTCAATAAATTGGTCGTCAGCTCAATTCATTGCGGTAAAAGTGATGATCGGTACGGTACAGACCACGGCGCAACTCAACGGGTTGATCGCCGTAAGTGAAGGCCAGGCGCTCCACGCTGAGCAGCGGCGTGCCAAGCTCGACTTCGAGCAACCGGGCCTCGGTTTCATCGGCGGCCACGGCACGGAGTTTTTCTTCGGCGCGGATCATGCGTACGCCAAATTCAGATTCGAACAGGCCGTACATCGGGCCGCGGTATTCGCTCAGGCGATCGGCCGTGAGGCCCTTGAACATGTGCCCAGGCAGCCAGATATCGTCCAGCACCACAGGCTGACCAGAGAAATGCAACACACGGCGCACCTCAACGACCATGTCACCGGCCTTCATCTGCAGCGAACGCGCCACATCAACCGGCGCACGCAAACGGCGGCAGTCCAGAAACTCGCGGCGAGCAGAACCAGGCAGAGGCGAAGGTTGATCGGGCGCCAGACGCAGGAAGCGATACTGAACCTGCTCTTCGGCGTGGGTGGCCACGAAAGTGCCCTTGCCCTGGCGGCGCATGAGGAGATTCTCAGCCGCCAGTTCATCCACGGCTTTGCGCACGGTACCCTGGCTGACCTTGAAACGGG
>NZ_SCTN01000534.1 GCF_004297345.1 Aquabacterium sp.
GTCGCTGGGAGCGTGCTTCTGCGCGAGCGGGTCGGCACGCTTGTGCTGCTTTGACATGTAAGGCTCCTGAAGGCCGCCGAGACTTGGCGCTGTCGCATTATCGAGGCCAAAACGAGGCGTTGTGTGGCGTATAGAGGCTCCCTGCACGAAGTAGGTTCTAGACGTCCAACCGGCATTGTGCACCCAGCCAGTGCGGCCGAGAACCGTTTCCGGCCATCAGCAGGCGGTTGCCCCGAGCCAAAGGCTCCGGCTGAGGCGAGACCCTGGAGGACAGCTTTGCGGTGGCAAGTCTGAGCGTCTGGTCGGCTCGAATCGGCCAGAAGCTGACGTTGGTCACCGACGGCTTCCTGATGGCTCCCTATATGATTGATTGCTGCAACTATCTGATAGAAGGGGGCACATGGACACTGTTCGCGTGAACATTGCGTATCGGCCGCTCCGCATCTGTTGGGCGATCAAGGCAGGCGACCACGAAGCCTTCCGAGAGGCTGTCAGGAGAAACCATGCGCTCTGGGGTGGACGGTTCAATCCGATTGTTATCGTTGACCGCGCAAGTGAGGCGTGTGCACTAGTCGAGGCCTTTCGCGCCGATATCGTTCAGCCGCTTGGGAGCAGCGACGATGTCAAGGCATTCGCGGCTAGGTTCAAGCATTTGATTTCCCCGTTCTTGCATGATGGCGCCTTCATGGGACGAGGGCAGGACGCTCGGGCACAGGTTCTCGATGTGCAGAACGCGATGGTCTTTGCAAGAGATACGCCCGAGTGGAGACAGATCCAAGAGCGCAAGCCGCGCATCTATAAGTGGGCACCTGAAGACCCGCTCGCAGATGTCTTTCTGATGCAGTTGGGGGCCTATCCGGACAAGGCGTCCATCGACATTGACTATGAGCTGATGTTCAAAGAAGCTCTCGGGGTAAGTGAGGTTGTGATCGAACCGGATTCTGCGCTGCCGGCCGACCTTTTTGATCACTGCAGCATCGCGTATGTCTCACGGCACGGGCTACGCAGGCACCACAGCATTCATTCGTACTGGGACTATCACGGCTTCTATGTCGGCGACGCATCGAACCTTGATGATCTCGTCACATTTTGGAACTTACGTGCAGCGGACCTTGGGTTGATGTTCGTCGATCGCGACCATGTCGAGCGCTATGCGCAGCAGATTCCCGCTTGGAAGAGCTACACGGCGACTATGTTCACGCGTCGGAGACCCAGTGAGGACCAAAAATACGCAATTTGGTGGCGCCGCAAGCACATGGGCGATGCAGGTGACATGGACGCACTGCGAGGGCCCTTTGGCAACGAACCGTGCACGGTCTGCGGCGTGGACGAACATCTTTGGAACGGGATGAACCTGAGGCCGCCGATGATGCATTTCGCCGAGGTGGCTTCCCTCGGAGTCCTCGTCACGGATGGTGACAAGCCGAAGATTTCGTTCGGACTTAATGACCGCCCCTATGCCAATGACTCCTGGTTCCATACCCAGCACTTGGTGGCTTCGGTCAGCTTTCTTGGCGGGCTATTTGGGCGAGATGACTTTACGCTCGATCCGCCATACGTGCCCGAGCTAAACGAGTTCTATGCCCGCACGATGCACGTTCTCTACGATCGACTGCGCATCGAGTCGGAGCGCATCGGACTCATAGTCGACGCAGCAGACAGCGACAGCTTTGCTTACGCCTTACCGACGGTCGAATTGCTCAAACAGATCTTTGCACTCGCGGGCTTCACGGCCAAGGTCAGTGCAGGCGGACTGATCGCGCGTCAGCTGCTTGCGCAACTCGGTGGTGTTCAGGGCGGCCGGGTGTTCAAGATCCCCGGGGCGCGGAGGCTGCTCAAGACCCATGGCCCCACGTCATCGTTCGGCGAAGGTGCCGCACTTCAACTGATTGGCGGCAAGGACGGTGACAACCCGGAAGCCAAATTCACTGACTACAAGGACCTGCACCTTGAACCGCGAGAGAGGGGGGTGTCGCTGACACCGGGCCATGTCTTTTCCTACCTGGTCGGCAAGCGCCTATTCCGCATTGGCTCGGACCTCTGTTGCCCCCACTGCCAATTGAGAAGCTGGTTCCAGGTCGACGATCTACGTCAGCGCGTGAGCTGTCAGATGTGCGGAGAAACATTCGATACGACAAACCAACTCATCGGCAGCAGGTGGGCCTACCGGCGCTCTGGTGTCTTGGGCGCCGAGCGCAATGCGCAGGGTGCTGTCCCCGTTGTCTTGACCCTGCAGCAGCTCGATACCAATCTGAGTCACGGCCTACAACGCCGGTCATACTCCGTTTCGCTCGACCTGACGCCCACGAGGGGACAACTGCCGAACCCATGCGAAGTTGACTTCGCATGGGTTATGCCGCGCCGCTACCCTGAGCGAACTACCGTCATCATCGGCGAGTGCAAAGACCGAGGGCAGTCGCCCGACGCGGGTGGTGACGGCGGCACAATCAACGCGAACGACATCGCCAATTTGCGCGCTGTCGCCGACTCCTTTCCGCGGGAGCGGTTTGAGGTCTACATCCTTCTGGCCAAGCTATGTGCCTTCACCCCCACTGAAATCGAACTCGCGCGATCACTCAACGGCGACCATGAACTGCGCGTCATTATGCTCACCGAGCGTGAGCTTGAGCCATACCACCTTTACGAGCGCACGGAGAAGCTCTTCAAGATCGACCGTTACAGCACGTCCCCTGCGGATCTTGCTCGCGCCACAGTCTCCATCTTCTTAGATCCGCAGCCAGTCGATCCATGTTGACCGCCGGTGACTTGGCAAACGTCCGCTATTGGTCGAGATGTGAGAGCCGGGCGACTACCGCTTTGGGTCGGTTCCGCCCGCTCGCCTCAAGCCGGACCGGCCATTCATGATTGGGTCCTGGTCACCAGCTGTTGAGTGGCAGGTTTCAGCGTGCTGCTGTCATACGCGCCGCAGCCCGCCGATTGGCCGGTCATGGTCGAAGCAGCCGTCCAGGCTGCCGGGCGCGAATGACTCTGACCAGCCTCATGCTGCCGTGCCCCTACCCTCAAGCGCTCAACCGCAAGCCATAGAGG
>NZ_SCTN01000535.1 GCF_004297345.1 Aquabacterium sp.
AGCAAAACGCGGTCACGCCCTGGCTCGCGCTTGTAATCACCAAATGGCAGGTGGTGCCCCTTGACCTTGCCTGGCGGCATGGTGCCAAACAGGCTGAGCAGGAAGGCCTCGAAATCGCGCTTCATATTGGGATTGCGGGCCTGGATGCCGCCTACGCCGACCGTCACCGTGTCACGCTTGGGAAACACCCAGCCATAGCCCCAGTTCACGATCCCGAAATAGATCTCGGGCCGGTCAACCGCGCGAGTCAGCAGCGCACGGTCCACGTCCATCTCCAGGGCAAAGGCAATTTTGCTGCGGTCATAAGCGGCGCCGAACAGCGTCCTGGCGACCAGGCTGTTGACCCCATCGGCGCCAATCAGATAGTCGAAGCTGAATTGCGCGCCCGATTGCAGCGTGCACAGACGTTTCGCCAGATCGAGGGAGGCCACCCCGTCGCCCAGATACATGGCACAACCTCGCGCCTTGGCCAGGTTCAACAGGTAATCGTCAAATTGGGCGCGATGGGTGAAATACAGCGGCGTGTAACCATCGACCTCGCTCAGACAGCGATTTCGATGGAACAAACGGATGCCGGCGCATGCGTATTCGTGAGCCTGATCCCAGGCTGCATCGCCAAAGATGCGCGTAAATTGCTTGCGGCTGCGCATCGAGAGCAAGCCACCGCACAACTTGGCCCGCGGAAAGACCGCCTTGTCGATCAGGCCGACATCCACACCCAGACTCGCGAGCGTGTGCGCGGCCGACGCACCCGCCGGGCCGCCCCCCATCACCAGAACGGCATGGTGCCGCCTCACGCCTGACACGGCGGCTACACCGATACGGATCAGTCCTTGGTCACATCCGTCACGATGGTGACGCGGCGGTTTTCGACGGCTGCGGGATCTTTCGCATTGAGGACTTCGCTGTCGCCCTTGCCCACGGCCTTCAGGCGCTTGGCATCGATCGAGTGCGCGACGATCAGGTAGTTGCGCACGCTCTCGGCTCGTTGCTGCGACAGGCTCAAATTGGCATCGTGCATACCACGTGGGTCAGCGTGGCCTTCCACGTTGAAACCGTATTCGGCCAGCTTGTTGTTGCGCAGCGCAGCGGCCACCACATCGAGCTGCTTCTTGGCCTGAGGCGTCAGGTCAGCAGAATTGGTCTCGAAAGTGATAAGCAGCGAGGCGCTGGGCTTGCGGGCGGCTTGTTGACCCGGGGTGTCGCGCTGCACGCGCAGGCTGCGGGTGACCACGGGCTCTTCAGGCGTAAGTGCATCGATCAGGTTGTTCTCGGTCACGGCCTTGCCCTTGAGCACGGTGGTCGGTGCGGGGCCTTCGGCATGGGACTGAACGTGAATCAGGGCCAAACCAGCAGCCACAGCGGCAGCCAGCAGTGAACGGGCCAGGAGAGAAGCGGAAGACGTGTTCATGACAGGTCCTTGAGAATCAGGTTGACGGTCGCACTGTAGAGCGACCACTCGGGGAAGAAAAGCGACTTTTGTCACCAGGGTCATGCGCCTGGGCGCTCAAGCCCCGATGCGGGTGATCTCGGCAGGGTTACCCGCCCAGACAGCCACCGCAGTGTAGTTGTCCTGATTGGGAATACGGCATTGCGCCACGATGGCCGCCATCTCGTCGAGCCACTGTTGCGGTGTAGCGGCCCGAAACAGCGTGCGCTCCAGGTCTTCCAGCTCCAGTTGATCCCACCAGCCGTCCGAGCACAGCAGGAAGACATCGCCGTCCAGAATCTGCTCGGGCTGCCTGGTCACGTGCACATTGGGCGTTTCTTCACTGCCCATCGCCGCCAGCAACTGGTTCTTGCGCGGATGGTGTTTGGCCTCCTCAGGCTTGATGTAGCCGGCGTTGACCATGTGCTGCACCACACTGTCGTCGACCGTGAGCTGCTCGGCGCGCCCCTGGCGGACTCGGTACAGGCGCGAATCGCCCACGTGCGCCCACAAGGCCTGGCCCACCTCGGCATCCATCCACAAGGCCACCACAGTGGCATGCATGCGCTGCTGGCTGGTGAGGCCGTGCTGGCCTGTATTGAGCACCTCGTTGGCCTCTTCGATGGCGGCTTCCAGCACAGCAGGGTTGAACACCGTGGCGCGCTGCAGCAGCACGGTGGCCGTGCGCACCACGATGTCAGAGGCCATGGCGCCGTTGCTGTGCCCCCCGGCCCCGTCCGAGACGATGGCATAGACCTGGGCACCGGAGGTGCCGTGGCGCAGGTCGTCTTCGTTGTGCGAACGCTGGCCGACTTCGCTGCGGCTCGCTACTTCAATGTGCATCATGCAGAGGGGCTGGTGGAGGCAGCGGGGTGGCGACCGGACTGGCGCCGCTCGGCATCCAGTCGGTCAAGCTGTTCTTCGTAGGCCTGCAGGAAGGCCCGGCCGAACAGGTTGTGGAAATCATCCTGCGCTTCGGTTTTGACCGCCTCGTAGTGCTGCAGATACAGCTCCCAGAGCTTGGCGCGGCGGTTCATCGGCAGCAGGCTGTCGAGCATGCTGCGGCCCACCAGCTTGGTTTCAAGCTGCTCGGGCTCGAAGCGAGCCAGCACGCCTTCCAGCGCGGCACGCATGCCCACCATCGTGCCGATGGTGTGGCCCAGCAGATCGTCCATGGCATCGGCCACGGCTTCAGGGCCCGTCATGAAGCCACGCATCGGCGGCTGCAGCAGTTGCTCCATGGCCGATTGCGTATCGGGCGAGAACTTCAGCGGGTTGTTGCGACGCGCCTGGATCACGGTGACTTCGGCACGCATCTCCTGCTTGGTCGCAGCGCGAGCCGCCACCAGCTTGAGGCTGCCATCCACCGTGTGGTGCAGCAACTGGCCGATGACGCGCATCAGATTCGGATTGAGGCCCTGCGGTGGCGTGAAGCGGATACCGGCGCCTTCGCAGAACGCCGCCCACAAGGCTTGCGTGTCAGCAGCGGGCGCCGAACCCAACGGGGCCACGGCTGCCGATGCTGTGGGCGCGGCCTGAGGCGCCGCCGCAGATGCCAGCGGCACATTGGTGGGGGCCTCATCGTCCGGCACCGATGCGGGCTGCTGTACGGCCACGTGCGGCACAGCCGTTTGCGGTATGGGCAACTGGGTTTCCAGTGGGGCCTGCAGCGGCTCATGGCCGACGGGCAAGCTCAGGTCCAGACCCAGCAAATCGTCCGCTGGCAAGGCCGGGCTGGCAGGCTCTGCGGGACGAGGAACACGCACACTGGGCACCGTTTGCGGCGACAGATCCAGGTCATCCAGCAAGGAGGATCTGGCAGAAGCACCCAGGCCCAGATCGGCAAAGGGTGACGCCGTGTCAGAGACGGCCTCCAGACCTGGCGCGGGATCGGCAGGCGCGGCAGCAGGCGACGGCATGAACGAAAAACTGGCCGACATGTGCTCGCGCGGGGCGGCAACAGGCTCTGCCTTGGCTTCAGCCACCGGCGGCAAGACCATGGCCGCCTGCAACTCTGGCACGTCATCTGGCAAGGTGGCGCCAGTGGGTTGCGCATCACGCGATGAAGGCGCAACCAGCACATCCGCTCGCGGCGTGATCAATGCCAGCGGATCGACGTTGCTGGGCATGCCAGCGGCAGCCTCGGCCGGTGCGGCCGGTTCGGTTTTCTTCAGGAAGCTGGCCAGCGGATCGGACGATGTGCCCCCGCCCAGACCAAAGAGCTGATCGATTGAATTGGCCCCCGCCGGCGCCACCGCGCCCATCAAGTCCAGATCCCCCGGCAAGGCTGGCGCACCAGGGTTCAGATCGAAGGGATGGGCACTGGCCGCTGGCGTGGGCGACTTGGGCAGATCCCAACTGCCAGAGGAGGGCACGGCCGGGCGCCCGGTGGGCGAAGGTGCGGCCTGGAAGTCGGCAAAAGGATCGAAATCATCGGGCAGACGATTCGAGACAGGTGCGGCAGGGGCTTGCGCCGGTGGCGTCGGCGAAGCAAAGGGATGGCTGGCCGGCCCTGGTGTACCCAGCAAATCCGCGAAAGGCGATGCCGACGAGGGCGCCGCAGGCTGCGCAAAGGCGGGTGACGATCCACTGCCGAAGCCGCCCAACAGATCTGCAAATGGCGATGCAGGTGCAGCGGCAGACGCCACAGGCGCACTCACCGGTGCAGCCATGGACGGCGTCTGGATCGCAGACCGCTCCGCAGCGTGCATCAAGCTGGAATCCGTGCGGGGCTCCTGACCCGAGCCCACGATGACCGTGCGCGAGTCCACTGCAGCGCGCCCCTTGGTGATCGTGCGCGCCGTGGCATCGTTATTCGAATAAGTGACGTGCAGGGCATAGGTCCCGATCTGCAGTTCGTCGTTTTCATCCAGCAAGGCGCCTTCCCCTGGCGGAATGGCCTTGTTGTTATGCCAGATCGGATTGGCATTGCCCACGTTGAGCAGTCGCCAACCATCGGGGCTGCGGCTGACTTCAGCCTGCAGGCGCGAGATGCGGCGCTCAGGATCGGGCAGGGCCAGCGTGTTGGTATCGGACCGGCCGATGGTGCCGCCACGCTCGTCGAAATACGCGGAAATCGCCTGCGTCAAGGGCTGCCCAGCAAGGCTGACGGCGCGGATGAGCAAGTGCATGAAGACTCCAGACTGCCCCTGTTATAGAGATGCGATGGGGCGATGATCCGAATGGTGTCCGCGCAGCTGACCTTGGTCAATCAACGAAAGTCATGCGCGCAAACGCGCAAAACTGAGCGAGCTCAAGGATGCGCTTGCCACGCGTGCCAGATCAGCACGGCAGCAAAGATCAAAGCGGTCGTCAAGCGACCCTTCGCGGCAGGCGTGATGCGCTTGTGTTTGACGATGTCCATCACAGCCAGTGCCAACAGCACAACGCCGACCACAGCCAGAACCGTCAAAGGATCGATGTGCATCATGCGGCTCCCGACACGTCGCTCAACCAGCGACGCTGCCGCCAGGCCGGTGCCGCCACCGGGAACAATTTGCTGCCCGGCTGCAACAGACACAGGTACTCGGCAGCCATGATGCGCTGGCGCTGAGCGCCCTGACTCAACACAGTCAAGGCATGCGCCAGATGAGGCGGCTCACCCATGAAGTAGCGCTGGCCTTGAACAAAACGACCGCCATGCGCCTGCCACCAGGCCTGAACACGTAACGGGTCGGGCCAAGGCAGGCTGTCGTCCTCATCCAGGCCAACTTCATCGTTGTCAGGCTCGTCGCTTGGGCCTGCTGATGCGACAGGCGTATCGTCCTGAGCACGCTCCAGCTCTGCCGCACTCAAGTCCAGACCACAGATCAGACTGAATGCCTCGCCTGCCAGCCTGGCCCATTTTTCATCGGCCATGTGGTGAATCAACCAGGGCAGCACTTGCACATCCCCGACCCAGGCCACCATGCGCATCATCCGGCGTTTGTGCAAGGGGCTGGCTTCTGCCTGTGCCGCCAGTGCCCTCACCTGCTCCCGGCCCCAATCCAGTGGCGCGGCCATGATGGCCAGGCGATGCGCCGCTTGCGGTGGCAAAGCCTGGCCGTCTTGCAAAGCCAGCAGTGCCTGTCGAACCAAGTCACTTTGCCCCTGACCCCACAGCGTCAGTGCCCAGGCTGCAGCCCGTTGTGCGTCCCCTTGCGAAGACACCAAGGCCTGCCGCGCCCCTTCAGCCAGATCCAGGCGACCCAATTGTCCCGCCACCCGCCAGGCACTGGCACGCACGAAGGCATCTGCATCCTGCGTGGCCTGCTGCAAGACCGTACCGGGATCAACCCGGTGCATGGCGCACGCCGACAAGGCCCAGGCCCGATGGCGCGGCACCTTGCTGCCCAGCAAGGCACGCACGGTACCTTGCAAATCCTCGGCCGACACCCAGCCCAAGGCGGACAAGAAGCCCCGCTCGGCCTGCGGCAAGGTGGCCGCCAACGTGACCAGTTGCGTCAAGGTTGTCGCGTCTCGGGTCTGCAAAGCCAGCACGGACAAGGCAAACATGACGCCCGCCGATGGCTCGGCCAGTTCCTGACGCAAACAGGCCAGACCGGCCACACCGGCCTCATGCAGGCCATCGAGGTGCGCTGCGATGCGGTCATCAAGCCTGCGTAAACGATGCAGTTGCACATGCGGGGCGCGCAGCAACACCGCCCGGATGTGCCGCAACACAGCCACCTCTTCGGCATGCTGCTGCAACACCGCCACAACGGGGCGGGGGCTGACTGTGCTCATGTGCTCGCTCACCTCGTGCTGACCTCGCCTTAAGACCGCGCCTGCAGGGCCGACTGCAGTTGGCTTTCCTTGTGGGTGTAATGCTTGCGGTTCTTGTCGACATAGAACTCTTCAAGTGCCGCGTGAGCCAGCACGGGGTTCATATCGCCATCCACACATTCCCAGATGTAGAGCCGCTTGAGCGCCGGCAACTGCTTGATGAAGCCCAGGGATTCGAACGTCGTGAACAGTTCCAGGTCCAGCAGAGACTTGCTGGACAGGAAGGCAAAGTCCTTCCAGCCAATCTTCTCGACGTTCAGGCGCTCCAGTGTGTTGAGCTTGAGTGCCTTGGCAGGCACCTCCAGCTTGGGCAGATCCTGTAGCGTCAGGTCACGCAGGGCTTCACACTTGAACAGCTTGTCGATCTGACAGAGCTTCCTGGACGCGCTGATGCGCACCTCGGACGCGCTGATGCCGGCGAGCTCCTTGGGCAAGGCCTCGGTCTGCCAATCGATGAGGTAGAGCATCTTGAGAGAGGTGATCTTGTCCAGCCCGTCCAGCGCATCACCCTTGCTGAGCACCAGCGTCTCCAGCCTGGTAAAGGCAGAGAAATCGAGCCTGATCCACTGAGGCATGCTCAGTTCCTGCAAGTCCGCGAGCGCCTGGATGGATACCAGTGCGGCCGGATCCGGCGTCAGTCCCTCGTCCAGCACCAACTTGCGAATCCAGGTCTGGCCGATGAGGGCAGATGGATCAAAGGACAGGTTCTTGCTGCGCGAGTCGAGCGGCGATACACGGATGGCCGTGAGCTTCTTGGTCGCGGCGGCTGCCAGGCCCGCTGCCAGGTGAGCGGGGTCAATCACAAAGTAGCCCGTCTCGGGACGGTTTTCGAATTTCTTCATGCCTGTTTCCTGAACTTGAACACCTGGGGCGTCACCTTACTGCACGCGCACATCACAAACCGCACGCGGTCTTTTGCTTTTCGAACTCGTCACGCAGAGCCTTCGCTTTACGCCTGGCCTCCGCCTTGCGCTTGGGCGTGGCCGCCTCGAACTTTTTCTTGCCCGGTGAGTTGAGCTTGGGGCTGTTGGCCCAGTTGGGAGAGGCCCGCGCGCCGTAGTGCTCCATCAGCAGGTGCTCCACCATGAAGCCCATCTCGTTGTCCTTGTAATCCTTGTGGATCAAAACGGTCTTGGGGCAGCCCTTCAGGCGCGCACGCTTGGACGTTGCTGAGCGCCCCTTGGGGCCCTTGCCGATGTAGTTGCGCTTGCCGCCACCAGACATGATGTAGGTACCCGTGAGCCCTGTCGGGTCAATCCAGAACAGGGGGCTGGGTACATACCGGTATTCATTGAGCCCGCCGAACAAACCCACCGGATCCTTGCTCAGAAAGCGTCCGGCTTCAGGGTCGTAATAGCGCTGGAAGTTGTAGTGCAAGCCCGTTTCTTCGTCCCACTGCTGGCCTTGGTGGCGCAGGTGTTGGGGCGCATCACCCTCGCTGCCAGTCAGTTGACCCCATGCGGTGTAACGCCCGGACCAGATCGTCTGCCCCTCTTCATCGGTCAGCGCTTGCGGCAAGCCGACCTGATCGCAGTGGTAGTACTGCAAACGGCAGGGTTGATCGGCATGCGTCAGGTCTTCGATGGCCTGCGCCATGGGCACATGGTTGTCGGGCTCGTACAAATAGATCTGACGATGTGACTGGCGCTCCTCCAGCAGCAGCCGGTCTTCATCCCACAGATAACAAACCGTGCCCGCCGGCCCTTGTTTGGCGATGCGGCGCCCAAAAGGGTCATAGAGGTAGTTGGTCTCGCACACCCCGTGCTGATCCCGGCGTACGGAGCGGATCAGCTTGTGCTCGTCATCCCAGATCAGGCTGAGCGAGGCATGCTGACCAGTGCGCTTTTCAATGACACGGCCATGCACGTCATACACAAACTCGGTGTCGCCTTGCTCCGCCACGCGGTTGTGTCGCCAAGCCGGCGCAGGGCCAGCGCCGCCCGCCTGCATGTTGTGAGCGGGGTCATACCGATAAGTCTCGGAACCGCTTAGCACCAACCGATCCAGCAGATCATGCGCGTGCGTGATGACACGATCGACACTCGTGGTTCGCGCCGGGCGGCCGCCTGCATCGTAGTCATAGCGCCGCTCAAATGCCACAGCCCCTGCCACAGCCCCCGCACCGTCAGGCGGCCGATGGCGAGCCTGCAAGCCACGCAATCTGTTCATGGGATCAAGCTGGCGGGTGCTGACCAGACGACCTTGCGTTCGAGAGATCTCGCGATGCAGGGCATCACGCTCAAGGTCGGACACGACCTGATCCTGCAAGCAGACTTGGTGCAGGTGCCCGCTGCCGTAATACAAGCGCTTGATCGCACGGCCACCGGGCAA
>NZ_SCTN01000536.1 GCF_004297345.1 Aquabacterium sp.
TCACGATCAACGATGGCAGCGATTGCTCCAGCAGCTTCGTGCAATGGTCTCTGGGCATGGCGGGCTTGTTGCCCAAGGCTTGTTATTCGAACAGCGCCACCGTCGAGAAGTCTCAGAGCGCCTTGGTCTATCAGACACCTGCCTTGAGCAGCGACCTGTACATCAACGGCCCCATTCAGGCTGATATCTGGATGCTCACGACCAGGACCGAGGCGGCTGTGGCCGTGCGCGTGGACGATGTGGATGCATTTGGCATTGCCACGCCGATCACGACGGGGCTGATGTCAGCCAGTTTCCGTGCGGTGGACACCAGCCGCTCGCGCTACGTCAAGGGCGTGATGATCCAGCCTTGGCACCCACTTACCGAGGCGTCGAGGCTGCCTGTGGTGCCAGGCCAGCCCATGCTGGTTCCTGTGGAGGTGTTCCCGGCCGCTGCCGTGATCCGCAAGGGCCACAAGCTGCGCATCGCGATCAGTGCCAGCAACCAGGCTCAGGGTGTGTGGCCCACGCCGCAGCAGCAACAGGCCAATGGCAACATCAGCACCATCCTCAACAGCGCCAGCTATCCATCTAGCGTGGTCTTGCCGGTGGTGCCGACCAGTGCCTTGAACTGATCTGGCGCGTGGGATGAGCAAGCCCGCCGGCCTGGTGCCTGGCGGGCTTTTTATCTGGTGGAAGGGTTGTCGCGGGATGGCCATGTGCACCCTTCGCCGAGGTGCGAGAAAATAGCGGCCCATGAGCGCACTTTCTACCGATCCCGTGTCAGACCCGATGCCACAGCCCCCCGAGGCCCCCGACATCAACGATTGCTGCGGCAATGGCTGCGATCCCTGCATTTTTGATCGCCACGATATGGCGATGGATGCGTACCGGCAAGCCCTGCGGGCCTGGCATGCACGACAATCCAGCCCTGAACCCCAAGCTGGAGAACAAGCATGAAAACCTACGACATCGAAATCCAACGCCTGAAATCGGCTCGTCATAGCCACGGCTTGATCGAACTCGGGGTGGATGTGCTGGTGCAAAACCGCTCGCCGAAGGACGAGCAGGCCGTGATCAGCAGCCTGTCTCTGGCCGTGGACGATGCACGCACCTTGTTGATTCTGCTCAAGCAGCAGATCGCCGAGATCGACAAGCTCAATCCGCGCAGCCGCCGTTCGGGCCGCTGCTGATTCGGCCTTGGGGCATCGTCAGGCCAGCGCGGCGGTGACGATCACTTCAATCTTCCAATCCGGATTGACCAGGGGCGACTGGAAGGTGGCGCGCGGTGGCGCCGTCACGCCCTGGAACCATGCCTCCCACACCGTGTTCATCTCGGGCACCTCGCGGATGTCCTTGACGATGACTTGCGCCATCAGGATGCGGCCGCGGTGGCTGCCGGCTTCCTTGAGCAGGGCCTCGATCTGATCGAGCACCTGCTGCGTCTGGCCGGCCATGTCGGCACTGGTGTTCGTGGGCACCTGGCCCGCGAGGTACACGACCTGGCCGTGGATGGCCGCGTCAGAGTAGCGGGGCTCGGGGTTGAGGTAGCGGATGGGCGTTTCGCTCTGGGACATGTCAATCAGCGCTGTGGAATGTGTACGCATTAGAGCGTACCCTTTGCATATGAATCCAGAAGATCTGCAGAAGCTGGTCACCATGACCATGCCGTTTGGCAAGCACAAGGGCACGCTGCTGGCTGATTTGCCCGGCAACTACCTTGGCTGGTTTGCGCGCGAAGGCTTCCCGAAGGGCGAAATCGGGCGCCTGCTGGCGCTGATGCAGGAGATCGATCACAACGGGCTGAGCGGCCTGTTGAAACCCTTGCGCCAGCGCTAGCGGTTTGGTTTTTTAGAAGAAGGCCTGAATCCCCGTCTGCGCGCGGCCCAGGATCAAGGCATGCACATCATGCGTGCCCTCATACGTGTTGACCACTTCAAGGTTGACCAGGTGGCGGGCCACGCCGAATTCATCGCTGATGCCGTTGCCGCCCATCATGTCGCGCGCCAGACGGGCGATGTCCAGGGCCTTGCCGCAGTTGTTGCGCTTCATGATCGAGGTGATCTCGACGGCGGCCTTGCCCTCGTCCTTCAAGCGGCCCAGGCGCAGGCTGCCTTGCAGGCCCAAGGCGATCTCGGTCTGCATGTCGGCCAGCTTTTTCTGGATGAGCTGGTTGGCGGCCAGGGGGCGGCCGAACTGCTGGCGATCCAGTGTGTATTGACGGGCGCGGAACCAGCAGTCTTCCGCGGCACCCATCGCGCCCCATGAGATGCCATAGCGCGCCGAGTTCAGGCAGGTGAAGGGGCCCTTGAGGCCTCGCACTTCGGGGAAGGCGTTTTCTTCAGGCACGAACACGTCGTCCATCACGATCTCGCCGGTGATCGATGCACGCAGGCCCACCTTGCCGTGGATGGTCGGAGCACTCAGGCCCTTGAAGCCCTTCTCCAGTACGAAGCCGCGGATGTGGTTTTTGCCATCTTCATTGAGCTTGCCCCAGACCACAAACACATCGGCGATCGGCGAGTTGCTGATCCACATCTTGTTGCCGCGCAGGGTGTAGCCGCCGTCCACTTTGGTGGCGCGCGTGAGCATGCCGGCCGGGTCCGAGCCATGATTGGGTTCGGTCAGGCCGAAGCAGCCGATGAACTCGCCCGATGCCAGCTTGGGCAGGTACTTGCGCTTGGTGGCTTCATTGCCGAATTCGTTGATCGGCACCATGACGAGTGAGGACTGAACGCTCATCATCGAGCGGTAGCCCGAGTCCACTCGCTCCACTTCTCGGGCGATCAGGCCATAGCTCACGTAGTTGAGGCCGGCGCCGCCGTATTCAGCGGGGATGGTCGCGCCCAGCAGGCCCAGCTCACCCATCTCACGGAAGATGGCCGGATCGGTCTGCTCGTTGCGGAAGGCCTGGGTCACGCGGGGCAGCAGCTTGCCCTGCGCATAGCTGCGGGCGGCGTCCTTGATCATGCGCTCTTCCTGCGTGAGCTGGTCATCCAGCAGCAGCGGGTCGGCCCAGTTGAAGGTGGCTTGTGAAGCGCTCATGGCATCGTGTCCTTGTGTTTGTGCGGCGCCTTGTCGGTGGCGCGAGCGTGATTGTGTTCCTGATCCTGCAGTGTTCGCCACTGGATCTTGCCTGTGCCAGAGCGCGGCAGTTGCGCCACGAACTGCACGATACGTGGGGCCTTGTAGGCGGCCATGTGAGTGTGGGCCCAGTCGATGATGGTTTGCTCGGTGATCTGGCCTGGCAGCGCTTGCTGGTCGGGTTTGAGTACGACCACAGCCTTGACGGTTTCGCCGCGCTTCTCATCCGGCGCGGCGATCACGCAGACTTCCTGGATGGCGGGGTGGTGGTACATCAGCGCTTCGACTTCAGCTGGCCAGACTTTGAAGCCCGATGCGTTGATCATGCGCTTGAGGCGGTCCACCATGAAGAAGTAGCCGTGCTCGTCCACGCGGGCGAGGTCGCCTGTGCGCAGGAAGCGCTTGTCATCGCGCTCGATGAAGCTTTCTTCATCGGCCTGCGGGTTGCGCCAGTAGCCCTTCATCACCTGTGGCCCGCTGACGATGATCTCGCCCACCTCGTTGGGCGGCAGATCCTCGAAGGTGAGCGGGTCCACCACGCGCGCATCCACGTCAAAGATCGGGATGCCCAGGCATTGCTTCATGGGGCGATGAACCGGGTTCACATGCGTGGCCGCCATGGTCTCGGACATGCCATAGCCTTCGATGTAATCGAGGCCCGTCAGCGCCTTGAGTTTGGTGGCAATGGCCTCGGGCATGGCCGCACCGCCGCCGCCGATGCTATTGAGGCTGCGCAGATCGAACTCGTCGATGCGAGGGTGGTTGAGCATGTCCACGACCATGGTCGAGATCATCTGCGCGCCGGTGACCTTGTAGCGCGCGATGCATTGCAAGGCCACCTCGCGATCCCAGCGCGGCAAGAGCACGGCCGTGGCGCCCAGGTAGAGCGTGCCGTTCATGGCGTTCTGCATGCCCGTGACGTGAAAGAAGGGCAGCACGGCCAGTTGCACGGATTCGGGCTGGCTGCCTAGCCACACGCCGCGTGCCACCACGTTGTACATCACGCTGCGGTGCGTGTGCATGCAGCCTTTGGGATGGCTGGTGGTACCGGATGTGTAGGGCAGCACGGCGAGGTCATCAGGGCCTGCGCACATGGGGGCGGGTTGATGGCTTTGAGACAGGGCGTGCGACCAGGTCACGGCACCGGGCTCGTTCAAGGCCTGGCGCGGGGCGGTGACCACATCGGGAACACGCAGGTCGGTGGGCACTTCCAGGTAGTCGCTGTAGGTGGCCACGATGGCGTGCTGCAGGCCTTGTCCGCTGGCACGCCCAGCGTGCAGCAAGGGCTGAACCTGAGGGAACAGTTCTTGTGCGGCCAGGATCACCGAGGCCTGTGCGTCCTGCACGTAGTGCTGCAACTCCTCGCTGAGGTTCATGGGGTTGACGGGTACCACGACCGCATCGGCGCGCAGGATGGCGTAGTACGCCAGCACGAACTGCGGGCTGTTCTGCATGAAGAGCAGCACACGATCGCCACGCTTGACGCCACAGGCCTGTTGCAGATAGCCGGCCAGGCGCTCGGCCTCGTCCTTGAAGCGCGCGTAGCTGATCTGCGTGTCATAGAAGATCAGATAGGGCTTGTCGGGGAAGCGCTGCGCCGAGACCTCGACGTTGTGGAACAGGTGGGTCTCGGGCAGCGCCAGGTGATGAGGCAGCCCAGGTGGCCAGACTGCCCGATGAGGCGCACGATGTGGCCCCTGATGCGGTGCCGATTGAAGCTCAGACATGGGCTTTATTGTGCGGTCTGTGCGGCCTGGCCCAGCGCGATGAATCGAGCGAGATGGTGGTCTTCGTCGCCCAGTTGGTGGTCGATCATGATCAGCCGTTTGGCGTAGTGCGAGAAGGGTAGCTCCCAGGTCATGCCAATGCCGCCATGCAACTGGATGCATTCCTCAGAC
>NZ_SCTN01000537.1 GCF_004297345.1 Aquabacterium sp.
GCCCGCTTGGCGCGCATGCCGGTGATGGCGAATCGGTGCGCCTCGTCGCGGATTTGCGCCACCAGCATCAGCGCAGCGGAACTGGGGGAAAGTTGCAGCTTGGGCCGGCCATCGGCAAAGACCAGCTCTTCCAGGCCCACCTTGCGGCCTTCGCCTTTTTCCACGCCCACGATGATGGACAGAGGGATGCCCAGCGCCTCGAAAACCTCGCGCGCCATGGACACCTGCCCCTTGCCGCCGTCGATCAATACGATGTCGGGCACGCGTGCGGCCTTCGTCCCCGTCGCGCTGTAGCGGCGCTCCAGCGCCTGCTTCATGGCGGCGTAGTCATCACCCGGTGTGATGTCGTTGATGTTGTAGCGGCGGTATTGCGAGGATTGCATCTTGTGCTGCTCGTACACCACGCACGATGCCTGCGTTGCTTCGCCCGCTGTGTGGCTGATGTCGAAGCATTCGATGCGCAAACTGGCCAGGGGATCACGTGTGGCTGCGTCCTTGGCGTCAACCGGAGCGTCGGTGGCAGCTTCACCCTGGCCCGCCTGGTCGTCGGCCTGCTCACCGGCCTGTTCACCAGCCTCATCAGACGACAAACCTGCAGAGCGCCCCTCCAGGTCCAGGTCCAGATTGAGCGCCTCCACAAGCGCCCGGGTGCGCGCCTGCTGCGAGCCCTCTTCACTGAGCAACCTGGCCAGAGACAGCGTGGCGCCCGTGATCGCCATGTCCAGCCAGGCACGGCGCTGCTCACGCGGCTGGTACACCACCGTGACCTTGCGTCCACCTTGCTCACCCAGGGCGTCGATCAACTCGGGATCCACCATATGGCTGAGGATCAGCATGGCAGGCATGGCGCCACCAATGTAGTGCTGAGCCAGGAAAGCCTCCATCACGCGAACTTCGGTTGCCTGCGTCAACGCGTCCGCATTGGATGCCTCCCCCTGCCCTTGGGCATCAACTTCAGCGGCATCCTCCGGTGACAGCACATGGTCCTGCACATGCACAGGGAAATGCGCCCTGTCACCCAGATGGCGACCGCCACGCACCATGGCCAGGTTCACGCAGGCACGCCCGCCTTGCACCTTCACGGCCAGCACGTCCACGTCCTTGTCCATCACGGTCTCGACGGCCTGCTGATGCAGCACCGCAGACAGGGACTTGATCTGATCGCGGATCTCGCCGGCCTTTTCGTACTCCATGCGCTCGGCGTGCGACATCATGCGTGTCTGCAAATCCGCCAGAACAGCCTCGGGCTCACCCAGCAGGAAGCGCTCGGCCTGCCCCACGCTGGCGGCGTAATCTTCCTTGCTGATCAGATCCACACAAGGGCCGCTGCAGCGCTTGATCTGAAAGAGCAAGCAGGGCCGGCTGCGGTTCTTGAAGACGGCATCCTCGCAGGTGCGGATCAGGAAGACCTTCTGCATCAACTGGATCGTTTCCTTGACCGCCCAGGCATTGGGATAGGGCCCGTAGTAACGGTGCCTGCGGTCAACCGCCCCACGGTAGTAGGACATGCGAGGGAAAGTCTGCGTCGAGATCTTCAGATACGGGTAGCTCTTGTCATCGCGAAACAGGATGTTGTAGCGCGGGTTGAGCGTCTTGATCAGGTTGTTTTCCAGCAGCAAGGCTTCGGCCTCGCTGCGCACGACCGTGGTCTCCATGCGCTCGATGCGCGACACCATGTACCCGATGCGCGAGCCACCGTGGTTCTTGTGGAAGTAGCTGGAAACGCGCCGCTTGAGATCACGCGCCTTGCCCACGTACAGCACATCGCCCCGGGCATCGAAGTAGCGGTAGACACCAGGCAAGGCCGGCAGAGAGGCCACCTCTGCGAGCAAACGGTCCCAGACCTGGGCGCGGGCCTGCTCCTGCTGTGTCGTCTGTTGATCGGGGTCTGTCGGCAAACTCATGAGGCAGGATTGTCTCTGACAACCCGTGGCCTGCACCGGGCTTGCCATAATCCCATGATGCTTTGGGATGTGTTCTGTCGTGTCATCGACAACTTTGGCGATATCGGCGTGTGCTGGCGCCTGGCTTGTGATCTGGGCCAGCGTGGTCAACAGGTGCGCCTGTGGGTGGATGACGCCAGCGCACTGAACTGGATGGCACCGCAGGTCCAGTGGATGCCTGCCGATGATGCGACATGGCGATTGCCCGCCGGACTGGGTCAGCCCGGCGTCACGGTATTGAAGTGGTCCGACGCGCAGAAGCCAGCCATTGAGTCGCCAGGGTTGCGGGCTGGCGATGTGGTCGTGGAGGCTTTTGGCTGCGATCCACCGGATGCTTTCATAGTACGCATGCAGCGCCGAGCGGCGCAGGGACAGCCGGCGCAATGGGTCAATCTCGAATACCTGAGCGCCGAAGACTATGTGGAGCGCAGCCACGGTTTACGCTCGCCCGTATGGTCCGGCGCGGGGGCCGGCCTGAGCAAGCGCTTTTTCTATCCTGGCTTCACGCCGGCCACGGGTGGCTTGCTGCGAGAACCTGACCTCATCCAACGACGACGGGCTGAAACGGCCTCGCCAGCGCAAAGACTGGCCTTCCTCAAGCAGATCGGCTTGGATCTGGGTGATGAGGCCAAGCTCATTTTGTTGTTTTGCTATGAATCGGCACCGGTGACTGAACTGCTCGACCGCTTGGCCGGATTGGCAGGATTGGCCCAGTTGGCTCCGCAAACGCCTCACACGCACGTATTACTCACACCAGGTCATGCCACGACACTGGCAACCGATTGGGCGCATGCCCACCCCGGGCATCCTCTGCACCTGCATCCACTGCCCGCCCTGCCGCAAGACGACTTCGACCGCCTGCTCTGGTGCTGCGACCTGAATCTGGTTCGCGGCGAAGACTCCGCCGTGCGCGCGCTCTGGGCGGGCCGCCCCCACATCTGGCACATCTACGAGCAGGACGACGGCGTGCACGCCGGCAAGCTCGACGCGTTCATGGCGCGCTGGATGGTGGATTGGCCGGCAGACCTGCGTGCCCAGGTCCGCGACTGGTGGCTGGCCTGGAACCGCCTGGCGCCCATGCCTGAAACACTGCCCTCGTGGCAGGCAAATGACGCCCCCTGGCGGCAGAACAGCGAGAACGCACGCGATCATCTGGCTTTGCAGCAAGATCTCGCCAGCCAGCTGCTCACTTTTGTCTCAAGCTCAGGCTAAAATAGGAGGCTTTGCTTTGTGGCACCCGGGGGATTTTTCGGGTCGCTGATCACGGCAACCCCATTTTTCGACCTCATAGAAGCTCAAACTTCGACCCCCTGACCGGGAACATTCGGGAATCCAACATGAAACTCGCACAAGAAATCCGCGCTGGCAACGTGATCATGCAGGGCAAGGACCCGATGGTCGTCCTGAAGACTGAATACAGCCGCGGCGGTCGCGGTGCAGCCACCGTGCGCATCAAGATGAAGAACCTGCTGAACGGCGCCGGCGCCGAAGTGGTGTTCAAGGCCGACGACAAGATGGACCAGATCGTCCTGGACAAGAAGGACTGCACCTACTCCTACTTCGCCGACCCGATGTACGCGTTCATGGACGCCGAGTACAACCAGTTCGAAATCGAAGCCGAAAACATGGGCGACGCGATCAACTACCTGCAAGACGGCATGGAAGCTGAAGTCGTGTTCTATGACGGCAAGGCCATCTCGGTTGAACTGCCCACCACCGTGGTCCGCGAAATCGAAACCGAACCCGCCGTCAAGGGTGACACTTCCGGCAAGGTCATGAAGCCCGCTCGCATCGTCGGCACCGGCTTTGAAATTCCGGTCCCCCTGTTCGTTGAAAACGGCGACAAGATCGAAATTGACACCCGTACGCACGAGTACAAAAAGCGCGTCTGATCGACTGCGTTTGCACTCGGAAAAAGGGGCACCTTCGGGTGTCCCTTTTTTGTTGCCGGCTCGCAACCCGAACATTCGATATTGCAGCGCACAATAGACTTTTTGCTGTCTTGAAGCTCACGCAGTTCCCACTTGCCAGACACATCAAGAGGCCAAACTCATGGATATGGATACGCCCAGCCTGCGCGTGCTCCTCGTCGAAGACGATCCAGCCCTGCTGCTCAACGTCCGCCAGCAACTGCTGCGTCAGGGGCACGAGGTATTCGAAGCCACCACATCTCAGCAAGCCTGGCGGCTGTTTCTCGACAAGGCGCCACAACTGATTCTGCTGGACGTCCTGCTGCCCGATAACGATGGCTTCTGGCTATCAAGGCAAGTGCGCTCGCACGAGGGCCGGCATTGGACGCCCATTCTGTTTCTCTCTGCCATGGTTCAGGACGACGACCTGCTGCGCGGCATA
>NZ_SCTN01000538.1 GCF_004297345.1 Aquabacterium sp.
AGCAAATTGCCGTAGTCAACCGGGTTGGGATTGGGCCAGAACGGTTGCCAGTTTGGCTCGTTCCAGATTTCAAAGCCCACCACGTTGCGGCCCTTGAACGTCAGGGCAGCACGCCGGGCAAATTCCGCATAGGCAGCTTGGTTGGCTGTTGTGACCGGCGGGGTGGTGGAGCCGCCGTGGTCCTTGTGGCCATAGTCCAGGATCCATAGGATCTTGACGTTGCGCTTGGCCAGTTCGGTGGCGATGTTGCTGTAGTACGTGAAGTCCCACTTGCCATTGATTTCAACGGCTTCCCACTGCAGATCCATGCGGACCAGGGTCAGGCCGGCTGCGACGGCTTTGTCCAGCGCCGCATAGCCGTAGCGAGCGCGCCAAACCACCCCCATGCGGCCCAGATAGCTGCTGGGGTAGGTGATGCTCGACAGCGGTGCGTTGGCCTTCAAGTCAAACGCCGTTTCGGGCGACTTCAGGTAGGCAACGTTGTCAACTTCCAGATCGCCGGGCGGCGTGGCAAGCGCTACATTGCCTGCCAGCACCGCAGTTTGCTTGATCGGCAAGTGCAGCACGCCATCAGCTGCGCCGCCCCAGAATGAAGCGGAATTGCTGACAGGCACTTGCACGCGCTGCCAATTTGCGCCGTTTGCATTTTCAAGTGAGCGCGCCGTCAAGCCTTTGAATTGCAGCGTCTGACCCGTGCTGTCAACCACGCGCAGCGTTGGCGATGCGGTTGCCTGCAGGTTTCGCACATCGAAGGCAATGGTGGGCACGTCGGTTGAATCGAAGGTCAAGGTCGAAGGGACCTTGGGCAAATTCATCGACACATATTTGCCGCATTGGCGGCCGGCCGTTGCCGTCCAGTAAGCGCCACCGCAACTGAAGTTGTAGGTCAGCTTGCCCGCTTTGCCGGAGATGCCTGTGGATTCGCTCAGGCTCCCCGTCGCACCGGGGAATTCCGCGCCGTTGTAGAAGGTCCAGTTGCTGACGGCATCCGTGCCTGCCAGATCAAAGCCGGCAACCAACTGGCTGCTGACCTGTGACCAGTACGGGCCGGGGTCAATCGTGGGGGTGCTGCTGACTTGCACAGCCTGCGCTGTTGCCACAGAGGCAAGCGAATCGGCTACAGGCGCGCTGCTGCCCGTGTCGGGTGCGGAGGCGCTGCCTTGCACAGCGGCTGGATCGACCAGGACGCTGTTGGCAGCGGCATCACTTGAACCTGGAGCAGAGCCCGTCGAGCCGGTATAGCCAGTGGTGTCGTCTGCGGTGGATGAGTTTGGGGGCGTGACAGCCGTTTGCGCCTCGGCTTGCGACAGGCTGCCGTTGCCGGAAGACGTGGCCCCGGGATCGCTCCCGCCACCGCCGCCACCGCCACCGCCACAAGCGGCCACAAGGCCTGCCGCCATCAAGGCAGCCACGAGCGATGTCACCTGCTGTGCGCGAATGGCAGTTGGCAGCCAGGAGTCAGTCTGTGTCGTGGTTGGATGGGTACTACAGCTCGGGCGAATCATGTGGGGGGCCTGAAGGTGTTAGGTCTCGATGCTGTCAGGTTACGGATTTTGCATGCATTTCACGAATGCATAAGTCACGCTTGCCCTAGTCGATACAAACCGATACAACGAAGTAGCTTTGATGACGATTGTTGAAGCTGCTGCGTCATTTTGGCTGGGGGCGAGTTGTTCTTTCGCCTGAAACGATCCGGCATGAATCCACCGTGCGTTGTTTGTGATCCCCGATAGAGGGTATTTACCTGCTCGATTCAAGTCGGGGAAGAGTACTCAGCAGGTGACGCCCCTCGGCTTGAGATAGGGTTTGCGCAGAATCTGCTTTTCTCTTTCGAGGCTGGAGACCTAGACCGTATGGCGTTACATTGCCGCTGAGTCAGTTCGCGATTAATAAGGATTATCTGCCGCCTGTTATCAAGCTAGTGAATTTTGGCAGTGCACGATTAAGTCCCTTGTACATGAAGGTCAGAAGGACGATAAGTACGGCTGGTATGAAAAAGTACAGCACCGCAACTGTAAGGTGGTTGGGCGTGCCAAGCGTTTTAAGTGCAATTTTCCTGAATAATCCAATCGCTGGATCGTGAGCGGCATATACAAAAAAGCTAGCGGGCGCCAATTGAATCAGTTTTGTTCGAATTGATTCGCTTTTACACGCAAGGCCGCTTGCATATAGGGCAAGTGGAATGCCAAGTGCAATGCCTAGGTTGTGTATAAATCGACCTTGAAGGTCATGTTCGCCAATGGTCGTGCTGACACCGAGTGTCAGAAGATAGGCCCCCGCCCAAAATGGTGCATGCATATCCAATGCAAAAAGACTTTTCTGCCTGAGTGCTACCCAGCATCCAACAGAGAAGAAGAGGATGCCATCCAGTGATAGTGTTGTTTGGGGCCAGAAATCAAAAAGCCAGAAGCAGAATATTGCGGCAATAAAATACCCGCCTGCTTTCTTGACGATGAAGTAGATTGCCGGGCTTGCTATGCATAAAACAATCAAGTCTCGAATGAACCAAAAGTGATATGCAATGGGTTTTCGCTGCAATCCCAATATTGCATCTAAGTATTCATATGGCGTGAATTCCAGAGGTGACTTGAATCGTCCAGAGAACAACTGGCTTCCAGATGAACTAAGTTGTACGGCGATAGTAAACGCCAGGACAAGGGTATTCCAGAAAACGAATGGAACAAAAAGGGTTTTGATTCTCTTTTTTATCTCAATCAGATAGCTTTGCTGGTTGGGCTTGAATCCAAGAAAGAGGAAGTAGCCTGAGATGATGAAGAAAATAGGGACGGCCAGGCGCGCAATCCCTTGTGCCATCAAGTGGATGGAGAAATAAGCGAAGGCTTCTTGCCACGCGGTGCCCGTTGCAACGTTTTTGGTATTTGTGAAAACGTCATAGTTATGAATGTATACAACGCCAACTATCAGTGGAAAGCGGATGGCAGATAGGCGGTCTGAATCGGATTTTGAGATTTGTTTCATCTTGCCGGTCGCACATTGAATTCCAGTGACCAAATTGAGTTCAATTTTCTGGTCAATGGCATTTCGATAGCTCTGTAAATGAAGTTGCTGATAACGGCTGCCCCTAGGGTCAGCATCGCCACAAAAGCTGTGGAATTTCCGTTGATGCCAGTTTTCTTGATGAAAATATCCAGGCCTGAAAATATCAGGCCGTGAAAAATATATATTGAATACGAGGGGTCGCCTGCAAATTTATTGAATTTGTCGCTAAATAGTGCTATTTGGCGTTCAAGGCAAATCGCTGCGTAAAAAATGAGTGCGGCCGGCATTCCCCAGTAAATGGTTCTCGTTGCATCGCGAACTTTCGATAGTTCGGGGGCGAGTTGAAGGAATACCATCGCGACTGCGCATGATGAAGCGGCAGTAATCAGCGCAAGTGCGGAACCTTTTGGGCGTCTAAGAGTGTAGACAATGCAGCCCAAACTGAATTCCATATTAATGGGGGATGTAATGAGTTCTATCCACGGTTGTCGAGTGTCAGTAATTAAAATGCATCCGAGAATTGTGATGGCGGCAACCAGTGCCGGAGTGGCATATTTTAATTTCTGCCTTATATTGAACGCAAGAAGCGTGGAGAGGACAGCGTAAAAGAAGAATTCATGGTACAGGGTCCATCCCTGGCTTAATATAGGGCTGATCGTGGATTTGCCCGCCCCCCGGTCTATCGGAAGGAAGAGCATGGATCTCGCAAACATTTCAAATGTTGCGGAAAATGCCTTGAACTTCTCTGGTTGGATGGCATAAATGGTGTAGAGGAATACAGTTCCGATCCAGTAGATGGGGGCAATTCGAATCAATCTTCTAGCAAGAAAGTCGATTGTTAGGTGCGAAGCGGATTGGGGGGATGTGATAATTTTTTCGAGAGCCAGCAGCATGACGTATCCGCTGATGACAAAAAACAAATCAACACCGAACGCACCGAACAAAAACGTATTTGCCATGTCGGCGTGTCCGTGAGTCCTTGCATATTCACATGCGTGATAAATGACGACGAGTAGCGCCGCTACGCCACGAAGGGATCTAATTGACTGCAGCATGGTGGTTTTTCGTGGTTTCTTGCTGTGGCCAGGTGATCAGTACACCAAAGATGATGGAAAAGAAGACGTCTTCGAACATCACGGATGTCAGGCCGTAGCCAACCATAATGATGGTAGTGGCGATCATGGGGCGAGCTACGGCCTTGCTTTCTTCCGGGGATTTGAATATGTGGCGTACTGCGTAATAGAAATAATATATAGACACTGCGCCGAATACGCTGTACGCATACCAGAATATGTTGTCGATCGGGATGAACTGGTTGGTGTTGTTTGCCCCCATTTTGATGGCAATTCCTACGCCACCCAACCCCTTCCCCAGAAGGTAGCCATAGTTCTTTTCAAGCTGATTGAAGGTTTGAGGCCAAGACTCAGTGATGCGATCCCAAAACGAAGATAACAGCGGCGGAGCCTTTCTGATTTCAGAGGGATTTCCACCGTATAAGGCCGACGTGACTGGAATAAGGATGCTCAAGATCACGAGCACAAACACAATCTTCAGGCCTAGGCGCTGAGACTCAGGTGAATCATTGAATATGATCAACCAGAGGCCGCAAAGCGCGTAAGCGGCTACCATGCCTTTGCTGGTTGTCATATATATGGTGATGAGTCCAAATATATATGCAACGAGACGAATGGCGCGTAATTTTGTTACGGCCATCAATAAGCCGCCTGACAATCCAATTGCCATTGCTGCTGAGTATGATGCACGGCTGAATCCGGGTAGCCTGCGCTCGCCGTCCGCCCACCATACCTTTGTTGTTTGAATGGATCCGAAGGCTGACTCAAAGGCTTCGCCTTCCCAAGGGAATATCCCGTAAAGGCGATTTAATAAAACCCCGGCTACGCTAAATACAAATATTATTTTGAATAAGGTTAGCAGCTGATCTTTGTGGTGTGTGAGGTATTCTGATACGGCCATCCCATATAGTACGGCCATGAAGACTTTTATCGAGAATAGGACAGACCCAAGGGGGACGGAGATCCATAGGGATAGCACGGCATGCATTAATAGCGCATAAAACGCTATAACAACCGGTTTAAGTAGATTGCCTCTGCTGGTCGCTTTTGAGGCGATGTAGTACAGAACTGTAAGTAGAGCAAGCAAGTCGCGCGCGTAGACGAGTGTTTCGAGATGCGCTGCGCTAAGGATGAATCGAAATGGCCCCTCGAATGCGAGGCTCATCAGGTAGTACGCAAAGCATCCAAAGATCAGTGGATGTTTTTCTACCTTGGGCATGGACGCTTGGTGCCGGCCTCTCGGGATAGATCGTATTTTCCTGTTCATGGCCTAGGCTCGGTCATTGATCTTGGGTATACCGGGTGGGTGCTACGTGACATTTGAATCATGATTCCTGATCTTTCTTGTTATCTCTTAGCACTTCACTGTAGAGCGATATGTGGTCACTGAACAGCCGTTCTTCACTCAGAACCGGCACACCCATGGTGTCCGCAAGCCTGGTGCGCAGGCCCGGCTCCTCGACCATGCGAACATGGCTTTTGGTTAGCCATCCGCTTTTTACGTGTGCGTCAGAAACGAGATGTTCCACCATGGGGCTTCAGGTTCGAGTGAGGCATTCATCAGGCAACGCAGTCAAGACGCTCTTGCTCGTCTGAATTCTGCAAACCATGCATGGGAATGTAGGTACCTTGATTCTTGTGTTGACGTTCATCCAAATTTATCCACCCGGGTGAAGCAATTCGTCGGGGCTGTGGCGCGCTGCGTTATTCAGCGTTAGATCGATGACGTGCTCGTAATCCTGAAGCATGCGCGCCTCGTTCAACATGGGGCTGACGGTCGCGCGAATATTTCTTAATCGCATAGCGTCTGGTGCCTTTGCCAGGTGGATGGCCATCGCCAGCGTATGAGCCAATGATTCTGGATTGTCGGGATTGAACAGCAGCCCGTTGACCTTGTCGACGATGATCTCGGCCATACCGCCCCGGCCACTTCCGATCACAGGTACATTCTGGCTGATGGCTTCATAAACAACGCCCGGGAATGGGTCGTGCCAGATAGAAGGCACCACGCAGTAGTCTATTTTCTTGAAGAAATCTATGGCATTGACCTTGCCAAGAAACTCAATCAAGGGTGTTGAGGCCAGTGTGCGCAATTCCTCGACGTAATCTGATTTACCGCCGCCTGCAATCAAAAGCTTGCAGTTCTGATGGATGCCAATCAGCTTCTTGAATGCCAGAATTAACTCCCTGACACCCTTGACTTCAGTTAGCGAACCGATGAAGCCAAATACGATTTGATCTTGGGGTGCGGTACGAGTGGGGGGCTCTGGCTCGGGTAAGGGGCGAGCGTTGTAGATGGCTTGTTTGACAGGGCTTTTTGCAAATAAACCATGTGCAAGGTGGGTGTCCAAAATGGACAGGCTGGCACCCACCACAGAGGTCACCAAGTTGGAGGCACTTTTGTGCGGTAGCCGGAAGGCTCGGCAATTGGTGCATTGTTTCTGGCACGGATGGCCCTCTTTGAAAAGAGTGGCTCTAGGGCAAATCAAATAGTAGTCGTGCAGAACCTGGATGATCGGGATATGGAGTGCACGCGCTTCTCGCCACAGACTGATGCTGAAACCTGGCAGGTTGTTTGAAATCAGCACGTCAGGGCGAATGGCCTTCAATTTGTCTCTAATTGGGCCAGCCATCAGTGGGTTGACGCAATCTATGGCATGCCATGCCGCCTTGAGCAAGGGGTTGGGCTGCTCGGTGGTATGGGGCCAGTATAGATTGCGCAACTTCAGGCGGTGAACGGGTAGGCCTTCTACTTCGTCAACACGGTCAGCTTCGCCTGCATGCGTGGTCAGCACCTGGACGTCATGGCCGCGCGCCTTCATGCCCTCAGCCATGGTCTTGACCATGATCTCTGCTCCCCCGCCAATGTCTGGGGAGTACATCGCATTGGCGTAGAGAAGTTTCAACTTTCTCGAACTGATCATGATCCCTGGTCTTTCTTGTTATCTTCTTAGTACTTCACCGTAGAGCGACATGTAGTCGCTGAACAGCCGTTCTTCGCTCAGAAACGGCGCAGCCGATGGCACTGTATTGGCTGCAAGCCTGGTGTGCAGGCCCGGCTCGTTGACCACGCGAATCATGGCTTGAAGCAAGCCATCTGCCTGATCGGGGTTGTACAGCAAGCCATTGTTCGCATCGCTCACCATTTCCGGGATGCCTCCGCGTTGCGTGCCGATCACGGGTACGCCATGCGCGAGCGCCTGGAATGTGACGCCGGGCAATGGGTCATCCCAGACAGATGCCACGATGGTGGCGTCTGAACGCAAGAAAAGTGCCTCGGGCGCGGAATGCCCGATGAACTCGATGTCGGGGCTGGAAAAATCTGACTTCAACTGCCTGACATAGCTTTCGGGGCCTGATCCCGCCACAACCATGCGCAATGGCCTTCGGGTCTGACTTTGCGCTTGTTGGAAGGCCCTCAGCATCTGAGGAATGCCTTTCACTTCGGTCAAAGATCCGATGTAGCCGAACGTGAAGGGGCCTTCTTCCGATGTTTGGCGGGTGGCCTTGGCTTGAATGGCCTCGGCGTTGTAGATCACGCGCTGGATGGGCACATCCGTGTACATGCCGAACTGCAGGTGCTTGTCGAGCACGGCCTTGCTGCAGCCTACGACGGCCGATAGCCGGCCTGACAGGCGTGCATGGGGCAGGCGGAACACGCTGCAGGATTGGCAGATGGTTTCACAGTTGTGCCCGTCGCGGTACATGGTGGTGCGCGGGCAGATGGTGTAGTAGTCCCGCAATACCTGGATCACCGGGATGCCCAGGCTGTGCGCGGCAGACCAGGCGCTGACAGACAGGCCGGGCAGGTTCTGGCTACTGATCACGTCAGGGCGGATGTCCTGCATGAGCTTGCGTGCTTGCTGGAAGCTCAGCATGTTGTAGCTGTCCAGGCCGTGCCACATCATCCGCTTCCAGCTCGAAGGTTGGTCGGCTTGTTTCGCCCAGTACACGTTGTTGGGTGGCAGGCGGTAGATCCTGGCGCCATCCACGTCATCTTGCTTGATGCCAGGGCCGGCGTGGGTGGTGAGCACGCTCACCTCATGGCCGGCTTTGACGTGCAGGTCTGCAAGCCTTTTGACGGAGCGTTCGGCGCCACCTGCCAGATCGGGCCAGTAGAAACAGTTGAGGAACAGAATCTTCATGTTTTGCAGGCAGGGTTCAAGGTACTGCTAGTGAGCCAGCGAGTGCAATCGGGCGATTCAATGGGCGCGTCAGAAACGAGATTGGCGGACATGTGCCCGCCAAACCAGTTTGGGCCCTACATGGGCTTGTGTGTCAGGTTCAGTGTTCGTTGACGATCACGCCAGCGAATTTGGTGGGGCTGTTTTCAATCCGACCGATCATTTTGTCTAGCGCGGGCTTGCGTGTTTCGCCTGTACGCACGATGGTGATCGTGGCGCCGGCGCGCGAGGCGGCAATCAGCCCGTCTGAGCCATGCGAGATCGCGGGGGTGTCCACGATCACATAGTCAAACTTGGCGGACAGCTCTTTGAGCAGCATGCCGAACAGGGGGCGCTCCAGCAGTTCGATGGGGTTGGGTGGCGTCACGCCGACAGGCAGGATGTACAGCGATGGCAGGGCTGGGCAGGGGCGGATCACATTGGGTTCGGCGCGCCCGGAAAGGATGCCCGATAGACCGGCCGTGTTCTCGATGCGAAACAACTGGTGCTGCACGGGGGTGCGCATGTCGGCATCGACCAGCAAGGTGCGTACGCCCAGTTGGGCAAACACGATGGCCAGATTGGCGGCGAAGTAGGATTTGCCGTCGCCCACATCGGGGCTGGTCACCGCCAGCGTGGCGGGGATGTCGCCAGTGAAGGTGTTGCTGATCAACTGGCTGCGGATGTCGCGAAAGAACTCGGCTTCTTCAGAGAACGGGGCCGTGGCGGTGATCAGCTCTGGCGCGAGCGGCTGGGTGGTATCGCCCTGTGGATAGGGGTAGCTGAATTGCTGCGACAAGGCCCAGATGACTTCGTCGCGTTTGAGAATGCCCAGGGCCACGGCGGCCTCACCGAAGCGGACCTTCTTGCGCTGTTGGTAGTCCAGGATGGACTGCACTTGTTCGGCCGACAGGTTGTGGGCCGAGCGCAGGATGTCACCGATCGATTGGTCGTTGTTGGTGGACGGGTTGTTGTTAGCGCTGTTGCCAGACATGGGTGGGTGCCTTATTTGGAGGGCAGGGCTGGGCGACTGGTTTTGGCAGCGGATGCGAGCAAGCGGTTGGCCACGGCGTCATCGCTGGAGGCTTTGCGGGGAAGCCAGCGGCGCGGCTTGGTATTGGCGCTGGCATCCGGCATGGCGCCCAGCAGGGTCAGTTGCATGTCGTGGGTGATGTCTTGCAGCGTGCGGATGCGTGGGTCGCCACGCTCTTTGAGCACCGCACCGCCGCAACCGAGCATGGAGCCCAGCACGATGGCTGCCAGCACGTTCACCACAGGCATGGGTGAGGAGGGCTTGTCCGGCTCGACGGCTGGGGTCAGCAGGCTGACGTTGGTCTGGTTGGCCTGGGAGGTGAGGTTGGCTTGGCTGAGGCGAGCCTGGATGGCATCGTAGGCGCGTTGCGCTGCTTCCACGTCTTTCGTGAGGATGGAGGCGGTGTCGCGGTCTTGCTTGATGCGCAGCAGCTTTTGGCGCTGGGCCTCGTAGGCGGTGGCGATTTCGCCTTCACGGGCCTTGTTGATGACGTTGGTGACGCGGGTGCTGCCTGACACGCGGGCCACTTCCTGGTCGATCTTGTGTCGGGTTTCGCTGATGTTGGCGCGCAGTTGCTTCAAATCCGGGTGGGCATCACCCAGCTTGGCGCTCAGCTCGTTGAGGCGTGCTTCCTGGCGAGACAGGTCGGTTTTGAGTGCGGCGATCACCGGATTGGTCAGCACGTCTTGCAGTTGATCCGAGTTCTTACTGGCAGCGTATTGACGGCTGTTCGATTCAGCTGAATAGCCCTGGGCCTGCACCAGGTTGGCGGCCAGGTTGTTGAGCCGGCCGTTTTCGACGTCCAGGCGTTCGTCGGAGACCACCATGCCGTGTTCCCGTTCGAAATCCGACAGGCGGGCTTGAGCCACTTCAACTTGTTGCTTCAGTTCTTTGGCTCGCGCATCGAAGAAGCTGTTGTATTGCTTGGCCGGCGCGGTTTTGAGGTCAACGCTGGTCTGGATGTAGACACTGGCGAATGTGTTGGCCATCACTTCGGAGAATTTGGGGTCTGCCGAGCTGTAGTTGATGTTGACGACGTTGGAGTCCTTGGAGGGGCGAACGTCCAGCTTGCGTTGGATGGTCTTGGCCGCCCAGGCTTCGAAGTTGCCATGGCCTTCGGTGTCGTCCTGCCATTGTTCCTGCAGCGCAGTGTTCTGATCCAGCTTCAGCAGTCGAACCACGCGGCGGGCTACTTGCTCGCTGTTGATGATGTCGATCTGGGTGGACATGTAGCTGGTGCCCATGGCCATGTTCACGGGGGGCGCAAAGCCTTCAACCGGATCCATGCTGGTCATGTTGATCAGCACGGAGGCCGTGGCCGTGTACTTTTTGGGCAGGAAGAGGTTGATTGCGATCGCCAGTGCCAGCAATGCACCAATCCAGATCGCAATGGTTCGCCAGCGCGCCTTCAATATCTCGATGAACTGGTTGTACGTCATAAGCTCGGGATAGGGTCTTCTGTGAAGGTTTATCGGCTTTTCAGTGGCCGATCTGGCGTGAATATTCACCTCGGATCCAGCTTTGTGACATTTGTTCCATTTTCAGGAAATGCAGCAGCCGTCCATCATGAACTGTGGGCGATCGTATCCTACATCCAGAGGGTTGGCGCCCACCTGGGCTCGGGCGTAGATGTGACCAAGTTCACGTTCGTTTGCAATAGAACGGTGCAATTTCCGTGCGCGCTGATATTCGAGCCGCCAATACATGGCACGTGGGTATCACGTGGTATTTATCAGCGCACCAACAGTTCGCGTGTGCGGGGTTCGGTCTGGGCGACCAATTGCTGGGCGAAATTTTCCTGGCGCTTGTAGATGGTGTCCAACTGGCTTTGATCTGCTGCGCGTTGTGAAACGCGCACCAGCACGCCGTCGGGAATGCGGCCGGCCATGCCTTCGGTGAAGATGTGCTTGCGCGTTTGCCAGGCGCTGTCGCTGTAGACGCTGCCGATGCGGATCCAGTAGCTCACGACTTCAAACTGGCCATTGTGGTCGCGGGTGAGCATGCGTTTGCCAATGACGTTGGTGCCATTGGTGCTGCGGATGGGGAATGTGGTGTCGGTCAGATCCAGAACTTGCAGGCCCTGGGCTGGATAGCACAGCTCCGGGCGGTGGATCTTGATTTCCTGGCGCTGCCTTTCGCCCCAGGCAACAGCCAGGTTGACGACATGGCCCTGGTCATCGGTGTAGCTGCGCATGACCGACTGGTTGTAGGGCTGGTCCATGCTGGTGTCGGTGCTCAGGGCCACTTGCACCGTCGCCGTCTCGATCAGCTTCCATTCGCCAATCGTTTTGGGCAGGGTTGTTTCAAGAAGAGGCACATCACCCATGCCGTGCAAGGTCGGGGTGAGCAAGCGGGCGCCCACAGCCGCAGCGAGCAGCGTCAACCCGATGATGAGCCCCTTGGCGCTGAAAGAAAACCTGCTTGTCATGAACCTTGCACCCTGGGCGAAGCGGGTCTGTCACGCACGATGAGGCCGAGGAGCGAATCTGTGCCAATGGTCAATGCCGTGGCAACCATGAACAGCAGTATCCCGGCAAAGTTGTGGATGAATCCCTGGCCGGCTTCATCCCCGAAGTAGTAGGTGACGAGCACGAGCACGATCACGCGGGTCACGTTAGAGACAAACGAGATGGGGATGATGAGTGTGGCCAGCAGAATGTTGCGCATCTTGTTGGTATGTTGCACCACGCTCATGTAGAAAACGCCGATCGCTTCCAGTGCAAAGATGGAGTTCAGGCCCGCGCAGGCATCTGCCACGAGCAGCCGGTAGGGGCCGATGGACAGGGTGACGCCCGAGCGCCCGATCGGGTAGTTCAGGTGATAGAGGATGGCCTCTGCCGCGTACGAGACGGCCATTTTGAGCGGGCCCGTGACCTTGTCGACGATCGAGCCGGGGATGGGCACCAGAAAGAGCATGAAGAACAGTGGGAACCACATGGCCTTGAGGCCCGCGCCACCACGGTAGATCAGGCAGATGCCGCTCAGCACAAAGATCTGTGAGAGCGTGTCGAGCGAGAGAATGTCTTGCGAGTGACCAACGATGTAGAGCGCCAGGCCCAGTGCCAGCGACACCCCGCCAGCAACAGGTGACGATCGATCTGGCAAAGCCCAGAAGCCCGTCCAGCGCTGCCAGGCCAGCCAGATCGTGAGCGCCAGCATCACGGGGCCGTGACCTTGCCCCACGATGTTCCAGATGGTCTTGTCCAGCAGGATGTACGTGGGGATGTACATCAACAGCAGGCCGCCCAGGATGATGCCTAGATCAGGATAGCCAGGGGCCTGTGTCGGTTGGGTTTCGCTGCTCATCTACCTGTTTTTGTGCGCGCGGTGGTGGCGGTCTTGCTTGCCGTCAGTTGGCGTGACGAGTCAGAAAGTCCTTGTAGGCCAGGGCAATGCCATCTGTCAACGATGTGCGCGCTTGCCAGCCCAATGCGGTCAGTCGGCTGACGTTCATGAGTTTGCGTGGCGTGCCGTCAGGCTTGCTGCTGTCAAAGGTGAGTTGGCCGTTGAAGCCGACGACCTTCAGAACGGTTTCCGCCAATTCACGGATGGTGACGTCAGTACCGGTGCCGATGTTGACGAGCGGGCCGTCATAGCCCTTTTCCATCAGGTACACACAGGCATCAGCCAGGTCGTCTGCATAAAGAAACTCGCGCATGGGCGTGCCCGTGCCCCAGACCACCAGAGCCTCGTCGCCGCGTTGCTTGGCCTCGTGGGCCTTGCGGATCAGCGCAGGCAGCACGTGGCTGTTGTTGAGGTCGTAGTTGTCGTTGGGGCCGTACAGATTGGTCGGCATCACGCTGACGTACTGGCGCTGGTATTGGCTGTTGTAGGCCTCGCAGAGCTTGATGCCGGCGATTTTGGCGATGGCGTAGGGTTCGTTGGTGGGTTCCAGCAGGCCAGTCAGCAAGGCATCTTCGCTCATGGGCTGCGGGGCCATCTTGGGGTAGATGCAGCTGGAGCCAAGGAACATGAGTTTCTGGACGCCTGCAACGTGGGCACCATGAATCAAGTTGGCTTCGATCATCAGATTTTGATAGATGAAATCGGCCCGGTAAATGTTATTGGCTTGAATGCCGCCAACTTTGGCTGCAGCTATATAGATGTAGTCCGGTTTTTCCGATTGCAGAAAATCAAGCACGGCTTGCTGGTTGAGCAAATCCAGCTCGCTACGGCTGCGGGTGATGACCTGGGTATAGCCATTGGCTTGCAAGCGCCGAACGATGGCGGAGCCCACCATGCCGCGGTGTCCTGCCACGAAGATTTTGGAGTTCTTGTCCATTGTCTGGATGGGTGTTGGTGTGTGACTTTGAGTGGGCTCTTTGCGCCCAGTGTATCGGGCGCCCGTGAATGTCTGGTGTCCGTGTAAGGCGGGCCACACTCAAAGAGGGGGAGGCAATGAAAAACGCCGCTATGCAGCGGCGCTTGATTCCGTGTGGTGGCGTTTACCGTGGGTCGCCCTGGCGTTGCGGCGGGCTTCCCAGCAGCATGTTCTTGGCGGTGCGGTAGATGAAGACGCTGTTGGTTTGCGCGTAGCGCTTGAGCAGGCGCTTGGGTTCGGCGCACAGACGGTGGAACCATTCCAGGCCCATCTTCTGCATCCAGGTTGGTGCACGCTGAATGGTGCCTGCATGATAGTCAAACGCGGCACCGACACCCAGCATCACGGCGTGGATTCGCCCGCGGTGAGCTGCCATCCATGCCTCTTGCTTGG
Source organism: Aquabacterium sp. (assembly GCF_004297345.1). Classification (GTDB taxonomy): domain Bacteria; phylum Pseudomonadota; class Gammaproteobacteria; order Burkholderiales; family Burkholderiaceae_C; genus Aquabacterium. The sequence goes on from NZ_SCTN01000538.1 coordinate 13,984, forward strand.
GGCAACCCAGGCCGACGAATACCACATTGGCGCCAGACTTGTTGATCTGGTCCACGTAGGCTTGGTCTTCTTCTGCGCTCAGCTCGCGGTAAGGGGGGGACTCCATGCCTGCAATGCGCAGCTTGGGGAAGCTCTTCTTGATGCGGGCCTGCAGTTTGGCGAGGGTTTCGTCGGTGCTGCCGTAGAAAAACACGCTCTGGCCAATTTTCTCGGCCACAGCCAGGTAGCGCCAGGTCAGGTCTGGGCCATTGATGCGGGTTTGCTGAGGGAATCCTTCGCGGCGCAGGGACCATGCGACCGGAGCGCCGTCAGGCAGTGCCAGATCAGCCTGGTTGATGACCTTGTTGAAGTCAGCGCACTGGCTGGCGGTCACGACAGAATGCACATTGCACAGCGTGACATAGCGAGATTGGTGTTGTGAGGCCCAGGATGCAATGCGCGACACAACTTCATCCCAGCCGATGGCGTCGATGTGGGTGTCCAGGACATAGGCCCCTTTGCGCATGAAGTTCTTGCCTGACTTGTTATGGAGTCGAGACAGCATCCGCTCGTGCTCTACGAACGACAGCGATGGGTAACCAAAATTGGGATCTGGGTGTCTCATTAACTTCCCCTCTGGGGGTATCGGGATGGTGTCAAAGGCCTGGATCTCTCCTGCCTCTTCCCTG
>NZ_SCTN01000539.1 GCF_004297345.1 Aquabacterium sp.
GCCATTTCAGGTTTCATGCCAGCGCCTTCCAGGGCGTTCTTCACAGCTTCGAAGTCAGCGGGCCCGCTCAGCACCTCAACGGAACCGTCATCGTGCGTGATCACATCCTCGGCACCCGCTTCCAGGGCCACTTCCATGACCTTGTCTTCGCTCACGCCCGGCGCAAACAGGAACTGCCCCACATGCTTGAACTGGAAAGCCACGGAGCCTTCGGTACCCAGATTGCCTCCGTGCTTGCTGAAGGCATGGCGCACTTCAGCCACCGTGCGCACGCGGTTGTCGGTCATGCAATCGACGATCACAGCCGCGCCGCCAATGCCATAGCCTTCGTAGCGGATTTCTTCGTACGTGACGCCATCGAGGTTGCCCGTGGCCTTGTCCACGTTGCGCTTGATGTTGTCCGCCGGCATGTTCGCGCCCTTGGCCTTGTCAATGGCCAGGCGCAAACGCGGGTTCATGTTGATATCCGCACCGCCTGCACGTGCAGCGACGATGATTTCACGCGTGATCCGGGTCCAGATCCTGCCGCGCTTTTCGTCCTGACGGCCCTTGCGGTGTTGGATATTGGCCCACTTGGAATGACCGGCCATGGCGTGTTGCTCCGGGTAATAGTCTGTTTTTGAATGACAGAACGCGCGCCGGCACAAGTCCGGTGCGCGCACAAAAATGATCAGCCAAAGCTGAGTGATACTGTGATTTTACCTTTCAGCCGGGTTGACCCTGATCAGGTTCTGCGCAGAATCACTCGGCCGTCCGATTTCCTCATCTTTCAGGCACCCTAGATCATGGCCGATCCCATCCTGCTCGCCCGTCATGGCGACACCGAATGCCACCTGCTGCCCGCCCTGGTCAACCGCCACGGCCTGATCACCGGCGCAACCGGCACAGGCAAGACCATCAGCCTGCAGACCCTGGCGGAAAGCCTGTCCAAGGCGGGCGTGCCCGTCTTCATGGCCGACATCAAGGGTGACCTGACGGGCATTTCCCAAACAGGCAAGATCTCATCCAAGCTCGAAGCGATCCTCGCTGAACGCAGCCTGGACAAGCCAGAACCTCTGGCCTGCCCCACCACGCTGTGGGACGTGTTCGGAGAGCAAGGCCACCCCGTACGCGCCACGATTTCCGACATGGGCCCGCTGCTGCTCAGCCGCATGCTCAACCTGAACGACACCCAGCAAGGCGTGCTGCAACTGGTGTTCAAGATCGCTGATGACAACGGCCTGCTCCTGCTGGATCTGAAAGACCTGCGCGCCATGCTCCAGCATGTGGGCGACAACGCCAGCCAGTTCACCACCGAATACGGCAACATCAGCGCAGCCAGCGTGGGCGCCATCCAGCGCGGCTTGCTGCAAGTCGAAGAGCAAGGCGGCGACAAGTTCTTTGGCGAACCGATGCTCAACATCGGCGACTTCATGCAGACGGTTGACGGCAAGGGCGTGATCAACATCCTCGCCGCAGACAAGCTGATGAACGCGCCGCGCCTGTATGCCACCTTCCTGCTGTGGATGCTGTCGGAGTTGTTCGAGACGCTGCCTGAAGTGGGCGACCTGGACAAACCCAAGCTGGTGTTCTTCTTCGACGAGGCCCACCTGCTGTTCAAGGATGCTCCCGCCGCGCTGGTGGAACGCATCGAACTGGTCGTGCGCCTGGTGCGCTCCAAGGGCGTGGGCGTCTACTTCGTGACCCAGAACCCGCTGGACGTGCCAGAGACCGTGCTGGGCCAGTTGGGCAACCGCGTGCAGCACGCCCTGCGCGCCTTCACGCCTCGCGATCAGAAAGCCGTCAAATCCGCGGCAGAAACGATGCGCGCCAACCCCGGACTGGACATCGCCACCGCGATCACGGAACTGGCGGTGGGTGAAGCCCTGGTCAGCTTGCTGGACGACAAAGGCCGCCCCAGCGTGACCGAGCGTGTGTTCGTCCTCCCGCCGGGCAGCCAAATCGGCCCAATCACACCCGAACAGCGCCAGGCCCTGCTGGCCAACTCGCTGGTAGCTGGCGTCTACGAAAAAATGATCGACCGCGAATCGGCCTACGAAAAGATCAAAGGGCGCACAGCCTCATCATCCTCAGGCCCGGCTACCGGCAATGGCGCCCCCAAATCCATGCGCGAAGAAGCAGCAGAGGCCATGCGGGGCAGTGCTTCGGGCGCCGCCAAGGACGCAGCCACCGAAGCCACTGGTGGCGCCAGCGGTGGCTGGCTTGGAGATATTGCTGGCGGCCTGCTCAAGGGCAGCGGCCGCAAGGACTCCATCCTAGAGACAGTGGCCAAGTCAGCGGCCCGCACGATCGGCTCCACCGTAGGCCGCGAAATCATCCGCGGCGTACTGGGCTCCATCCTGGGTGGCTCAAGCAGTCGTCGCCGCTGAATCAGTGGCCGCGACGCCAGTTGCGGCCATCTTGATCCCCGCCACGAGGGGCGATGACGTAACCGCGCTCATCGTCACGGCCACCATCGTTCCAGGCGTAACGGTCATCTCGATCATGATGATGGCGTTCGTGCCATCCCCACCCGCCACGCGGCTCGCAACGACGAGGCGCAGGGTAGTAAGCCACCGGCACTGGCGCATAGACCGCCCGTGGTTGCACAACCACGGGGGGCGAGTACACCACCTGGCGTGGCGCATAGACCACTGGCGCCGGGGCGTACACCACGGGTGCGGGGGCATAGATCACAGGCGTCTGACCATACACACCACGCGGCGTGTTGGACACTGCGGTGGACACGCGCCCCATGCCTTGTACAGGGGCATCCACGTTCACAGCCCAGTACACCCCGCCACCGGCGTAGGCACTGACCGATGCGGCCATCAAACCTGCCAGAAGTCCGGCCGACTGGACGAGACGAGACAGCGAAATCAAGCGTGAAGTGTTCATGAGAGGCTCCTTATGAGCTCTCAACGGCCCAGCTGCCCGGGTGGACGACGTACAGGCTACGCGACTTTGTAAAGCTATGTAGCCAGCCGCAATCAGTGATGGTGCCCGTCCGTGCGCGCCAAGGCCATCAACTGATCTACCTCAGCCTTGTAGACAATGGTGTTGCGGTGATGCCAGTAACCTACCAGGCCCATCACACCGGCCACGACCAGACCGAATACGGTGATCGCACCAAACGCCGACAAGCCTGCTGACGTGGCACCAGCATAGAGCCCGCCCAAGGCCAGGATACAAGCCTGCTCATTGAAGTTCTGCACGGCAATCGAGCGCCCCGCCCCCATCAGGTTGTGGCCGCGGTGCTGCAGCAAGGCATTCATGGGCACGATCAGATAACCCACAGTGGCACCCAGCATGATCAGGAATGGAATCGCAACCGTCAGGCTGTGAATCACATTGAGCCCCAGCATCAGCAGCCCCATGGCCACACCCAGGGGGATCAGCTTGGTGGCCAGCTCCAGCCGCATCGACACGGACGCCACCACGGCACTCACAGCCGTACCCACGACAACCACACCTGCCAGCGTAGAGGCCTGCGTGGTCGAATAACCCAGCGCGGCCGCAGCCCAGGGGAACACGATCACACGCATATTGCCCGACACCCCCCAGACCAGGGTGGTGCTGGCC
>NZ_SCTN01000540.1 GCF_004297345.1 Aquabacterium sp.
TGGTCGCACCATCCAGGCCAATGGTCTTGACTACCGGATTGGCAGCCCCGACAGTCAGATCCACCACAGCGATCTGCGCGTTGCCGCTTGCATCTTTTGTATAGATGGGTACGTAGCCCACGTTGCTGCGCGTATCGATCGCAATCAGGCCCTGGCTGGGCAAGGTCTTGATTTGGGACGGCGCGGCAGGCCCGCCAATCACATTGGCTTTGACCGCATCCACCAAGGTGCGCTGCCCGTTCACGTCCATGGTGGTGCCCACGGTCGTGCCCGCAAACTCCGTGAGCGCGGTGATCAGGTCAGCCGTGCCAGCACCGACCGGCAAGTTGCCCGCCACGCCATTGCAACTGAGCTTGGCAACCGTCGTCGCCCCCGTCGTATCGGGTACACGGGCGTCAAACACACTGTCGATGATGTCCTGGAACAGCGCGGCCAACACGGCATGACGATCACCGCTACAGCGCTGAAAGTAATCCAGCAGCAATTGCGAATACCCGCCCAGGATCACACCCATGCGATAGGCATCGGGGGCATTGGTCGCGTCGGCCGCCACAAACGAGGGCTCGATCGTGAATGGGTCCAGCGAGAGGTTGTAGGTCCCTTTGATCAAGGTATTGGATGCCAGCATGGCTGCGTCGAGCGTGGTGCCCGGATGCGCCTTGATGTACCCCCACGTGGCCTGATCCACAAAGGTACTGACCGGGGTCACGAAAACCTTGCCTGGCGCTCCTTTGAAAATAGCGCACATCGTCAAGGTATTGGTCTGGGTAGACTGCGTGGCCTCATCAATGTAAGTACCCCCCGTCACGCAGATACGGCCCACATCTGCAGGCGACTTGGTGAAGACAAAACCGGCTTCGGTCGTGCTCACCGTCTCGATGGCGTCGCCGTCATTGCTGCCATCAGCCTTCACGTTGTAGAGCGCAGCCGTTGCCCCGATCAACGGGCCCAGATAGGCCTTGCCTGAAATACCAGTCGTCGACACCGGCCCGCCATCGGAAGAAGGCGTGGCACCAACCGGCGAATCTGCATCGCCTGTACAGGCGGCCAGCAACGCAGAACAAGCCAGAGCACAGGCGCTCAAGCGAAGACGATGCGCCACGTGCATGGCAGATGTGGAAACAGGCATGATGGACTCCCTCTCGTAGAGATATGAAGGGGCATGAAGGGGCAAAAGCGTGTCCATTGTTCGAACACAGCCCATGGCGCTCCATCCTTCAATCTAGGGAGCCGTCAGATCCCCCTAATGCTTGGGAGTCTTTCAAGTCGATTTGCACCAGTCAGGTGCCGCACGCCGTTCCTGACAAGGGGAATCAGGACAAATCGCAGGAAGCCCTTAACGTGCACTTGGTTAATGCGATGAACACGAGTCAGGTCACCGCATCATTTTCGACGCCAGCACCTCAAATGCCTCAAGCTGATCGCCAGGCAGATTCAGCAAGGATGCACCAGGCACCAAGCCTCGCTCCGCCTGATGCTGCTGCACCTCGATCAACCGCTGTGCGTCACCAAGCCGGGGTAAGACAGGCCCAGCAAACATCACTTGCCCCTGCCAGGCCACCAGCAGCGTCGGGAAGGTTTCGACGTCGACGTCGCCCACGAAATCGGCTTCATCTTCGATGTCGATCCAGCGGTAGCGGTGCTGCGGCAAGGCTTGCTGCAACTGGGCAAAAGTTGCCTCGTACTCGCGACAGGTGCCGCACCAGGCGGCGCACAGACACACGACATCAAGAATGGGCATGGACATGGACATGCCCCGATTGTGTCACCAGCCCGGCCAGCATCTCGATCACCACCCGAACCTTGGGCGTGCGCGCACTGCGAGGCTGCACGACAGCGTAAACGTCGAGCGTCGGGGCAGACCAGGCCGGCAACACGCGCACCAGCGCGCCTGTCTGCAGGGCCTCACGCACATCCCATTCGGCCAGCAGCGCCACGCCCAACCCCGCTTCGCACATCTGCTGCACCCAGGACTGGTTGTTGCCGCTGACACGCACAGGCCAGCCAATGTGATGAACCGGCCCCTTGCCTTGATATTGCACTGCGACACCTTGCGCCGCCGGGCCCGTGTCCAAGGCCACAAACGCATGGGCGCCAACCTCATCAGGGTGCAAAGGCTGGCCGCAGCGGGCCAGGTAAGCCGGCGATGCGCACAGCAACATGGCCACGCTGCCCAGGCGGCGCGCGATCCAGTTGCTGTCGGGCAGGCGGCCAAATCGCAAGGCCAGGTCGATGCGTTGCCCGACCAGGTCGCTCATGGCGTCCTCGGCATGCAGATGCAGTTTCAAGCCAGCGTGACGCAACAGCAAAGGCGCCAGCCCGCGGCTGAGATGGGGCACAAAACCAGCGGGCGCCGTCATGCGCAACTCACCCACAGGCTCGTCTTTCATGGCCTGCAAGGCCTGATCGGCTCGGCGAGCGGCCTCCACCATGGCCAGGCACTCACGGTGGAACACCGTGCCCGCCGTGGTCAGGCTCAGCTGCCGTGTCGTGCGAGATAGCAGCGCCACACCCAGGGCCTGCTCCAAGGCCCTGATCTGCTGGCTGACGGCCGAGGTGGTGGTGCCCAAGGAACGCGCTGCGGCCCCGAACGATCCCTGCTCCACCACCGCAACCAAGGTGGCCATGCGTTTGAGCTGATCAAACATGAAGTTTTTCTAAACAATGATTACGCATTTTGATGACTTCACGGCAAATTGTGAAGGCCGTATTGTTCAGGCATCGCATCCAATCTTCTGAAAAGGACACCACCATGAACATCGCACTCATCGGCGCCACCGGCTTCATCGGCTCTGCCATCCTGGCTGAATTGCTGCAACGCGGTCACCAGGTCACCGCGCTGGCGCGCCAGCCAGACAAGGTTCCCGCACAGCCCGGCTTGACCGTGGTGCAGGCAGACGTTCAACGCGCCAGCGAGGTCGCGCATGCCGTAAAAGGCCACGATGCCGTGATCAGCGCCTTCAACGCAGGCTGGACCAACCCTCATCTGTACGACGACTTTCTGGCGGGCAGCAAGGCCATCACGGCCGGCGTCAAGGCAGCTGATGTCGAACGCTTGCTGGTGGTTGGCGGGGCTGGCAGCCTTTATGTCGCGCCAGGTGTGCAACTGGTGGACACACCCAGCTTCCCCGAGCAATGGAAGGTTGGCGCCACGGCCGCACGCGATGCACTCAAGTGGCTGCAAAACGAGCAGGACCTGGCCTGGACCTTCCTGTCACCGCCCGCGATGCTGCACCCTGGTGAACGCACCGGCCATTTCCGCGTCGGTGGTGACGAGTTGCTGATGAACGCCAAGGGCGATGCCCCCGCCGAGATCACCAGTGCCGATCTGGCCGTGGCCATCGTCAACGAGATCGAGGCGCCGCAGCACCTGCGCCGTCGCTTCACCGTGGGCTAT
>NZ_SCTN01000541.1 GCF_004297345.1 Aquabacterium sp.
GCCCAGGGCACCAGGCCTTTGGTGGCGGCAGAACGGATGCCGTTGACGTTCAGTGAGACCAGACGAAACACGACGAGATACCCAATCAATCATGAGCAACACCTCTTCCAATGACACGTTGGCCCAGGACTTCGTGGCCTTCGCAGTGCAATCCAAGGTGCTGCGGTTCGGTGAATTCAAGACCAAGGCGGGGCGCCTGTCGCCCTACTTTTTCAACGCCGGCTTGTTCGATGACGGCGCCAAGCTCTGCCGTCTGGCGCAATTCTATGCACAGCGCCTGATCGCGTCTGGTCTGGAGTTCGACATGTTGTTTGGCCCGGCCTACAAGGGCATCACCCTGGCAGCGGCCGTGTCGATCGAACTGGCGCGCCTGGGGCACAACAAGCCCTTCGCCTACAACCGCAAGGAAGCCAAGGACCACGGCGAGGGCGGTACGCTGGTGGGGGCGCCTGTGCAGGGCCGCGTGCTGATCATCGACGATGTGATCTCGGCCGGTACCTCGGTGCGTGAATCGATCGACCTGATCATCAAGGCCGGCGCGAAGCCCGCTGGCGTCACCATCGCCCTGGATCGCCAGGAAAAGGCCACGGCCAACGGCCAGGATGCGGCCGAGAGCGCCGTGCAGCAGGTGGAACAGCACTATGGTTTGCCTGTTGTGGCGATCGCCACGCTGGGCGATTTGCTGCAGTATCTGCAAACCCAATCGGATCCGGCGCTGACCGCATTTCATCCTGCGGTATTGGCCTATCGTCAGCGTTACGGCGTTTGATTCGTCTGGTCTAATATTGACAATCGGATAGATCAGATAGTGGCGTGCAGGTACACGCCCACACGGAGCCGCGATGACGTTTGAGTTGGGAGCCCTTGAGCGCATGGCCGCCACCCGCAAGGTGGTGCGCCGGGCTGCGGCATGTGGCGTTCTGCTTCTTGCGTCATCCGTGGTGTCTGTGGCGTGGGCTGCGGCGGGCATTTACTCCTGCGTGGACTCCACGGGGAAGCGGCACACATCCGATCGGCCTATTCCTGAGTGCCTGGATCGCGAGCAGCGTGTGCTCAACAAGGATGGCTCTCAGAAGCAGACCGTACCGCCCCGCATGAATGCGGAAGAGCGTGCGGCAGCTGAGGAGCGCCAGCACCAGAAGGCCTTGGCGGATGCGGCCCAGAAGGATGCCATCCGCCGTGATCGCAACCTGATGCTGCGCTATCCGAATGAGGCTGCGCACAACAAGGCCCGCGAGGCGGTGCTGGACGAGTTGCGCAAAGGCATCGATGCCTCCGAGACGCATCTCAAGGAATTGCAGTCCGATCGCAAGCCCTTGCTGGATGACGCCGAGTTCTACAAAGGCAAGCGCCTGCCGGGCAAACTCAAGACCAAGCTGGAAGCCAATGAGGCCCAGCAGCAGGCCCAGAAGGACATCATCACGCAACAGACGGCCGAAA
>NZ_SCTN01000542.1 GCF_004297345.1 Aquabacterium sp.
GCCGAAGTGATCGGCCACCCAGTCAAAGTAATCGCCCATGCGCATGTCCGTGTCATCACAGGCATGCACCACACGCCCTGGCAGGCCTCGCCACAAGGCCGCCACACAGGCCCGAGCCAGATCATCGGCATGGATGTGGTTGGTGTAGACGTCATCCTCAGGGCGCAACAAGGGGCTGCCCTTGCGCACACGCTCACGCGGATCCCCGCCCTCACGATCCAGTGCATAGATGCCCGGGATGCGCAGGATGCTGGCGCGCGAGCCCGACCTCATCACCTGCCTGCGGCCCCACCATCGCACCTGGCTTTCCGCATGCACGCGGCGGCGGCCTCGATCGGTAGCTGGTGCCACCGCACGGGTCTCATCGAACAAGGCGCCCTGGGCATCGCCATACACGCCCGAGGTGCTGCCGTAGACGAAGGCGCGCACGCCACCACGTCGACTCAAGGCTTCCAGCAAGCGGGCCGTGCGTGGGTCCGTGGCGCCAGAACCCGGTGGCGGAGCCAGATGCAGCACACGGGTAGCCAAGCCAGCCAGTCGCCCCAGGCTCGCCGCCTGATCCAGGTTGCCGATCAGCGGCACGATGCCCGCTTGACGCAATGCATCTACCTTGTCTGGCCGCGAGGTCAGCGCCAGCACGCGGCAACGTGGCAACAGTTGGCGAGCGGCACGTGCGCCCACATCCCCGCAGCCCACGATCAGCACACGCGTTTGACGAAACCGGGTATGTCGTGCGGGTTGGGGGTAGAACATGGCGGGCTGGTTCAAAGTCTGAGCGAAAATCGATCCCCGTGATTTTGAGGCCATCTTCATCGAGGTTGTGTTCATGAGTTTTTCCGTCACCATCGCCCCCAGCAACCGCAGCTTCACCATGCAGCGGGACGAGACGGTATTGAGTGCCGCCATCAACGCCAACATCGGCTTGCCCTATGGCTGCAAGGACGGCGCCTGCGGCTCCTGCAAATGCAAGCTGATCGAAGGCCGGGTGATCCACGGCGCGCATCAGGAAAAAGCACTGAGCCCCAAGGAAGAAGAAGCCGGCTACATGCTGACTTGCTGCGCCACCCCCCAGACCGATCTGGTGCTGGAGTGCAAGCAGGTCGTGGGCATGGGCGATCACCCCGTGGTCAAGATGCCCACGCGGCTGACCCGTCTCACACGGCTCGCACCCGACGTGATGGTGCTGCGCCTGCAACTGCCCGCCACCAATAACTTCGGCTTTCGCGCCGGGCAGTTCATCGAATTCATCCTGAAAGACGGCCAGCGCCGCAGCTACTCGATGGCCAACGCACCACATGCCGTCAAGGAGGCCGGGCCTGAGGGCATCGAACTGCACATCCGCCACATGCCAGGAGGCGTGTTCACCGATCAGGTCTTCGGCACCATGAAAGAAAAGGACATCCTGCGCGTGGAAGGCCCGTTCGGCACCTTCTTCCTGCGCGATGAATCCGAGCGCCCCGTGGTACTGCTGGGCTCGGGCACTGGCTTTGCGCCGCTCAAGGCCATCATCGAAGACATGCGCCACAAAGGCATCAGCCGCCCGACCAAGCTTTACTGGGGCTGCCGCAGCAAGGCCGATCTGTACATGCATGACTGGGCCGAGCAACAAGCTGCCGAGCTGCCCTGGCTGACGTATGTGCCAGTGTTGTCGGACGCCAAGCCGGAGGACAACTGGACGGGCCGCACGGGCCTTGTTCACCAGGCCGTGCTGGCCGATCTGCCGGATCTGTCAACCTACGAGGTGTATGCCTGCGGTGCCCCCATCATGGTGCAATCGGCCCGTGAAGACTTCATCGCCAAGGCCGGCCTGCCGGAAGAGTATTTCTATGCTGATGCGTTCACCAGTGCGGCTGACAAGGCCTCAAGCTGAACGTCTGTTGTGCCACACACTTCAAGGAGCCCCACATGAGCTACGACACGAACAACATCTTCGCCAAGATTCTGCGCGGCGAGATCCCCTGCATCAAACTGTATGAAGACGCGCACACGCTGGCCTTCATGGACATCATGCCGCAGACAGAAGGCCATGCCCTGGTGATTCCCAAGGAGCACGCAGAAACCGTGTTCGAACTGTCTGATGAGGCCGCCGCAGCCTGCATGGCCACCGTGCGCAAGATCGGCAACGCGCAGAAGAAAGGCCTGGGCGCCGATGGCGTGGTGCTGATGCAGCTCAATGGCCCGGGTGCCGGCCAGACCGTGCCGCACTTTCACATCCATGTGATCCCAGGTTCCATCGGGGATCTGCGCAAGCCACACGCCACCGTGATGGCAGATCAAGCGCATCTGAAGGCGCTGGCGGCGAAGATCGTGGCAGCTCTTTGATTGCGTCCAGCATGCCCGCAGCATCCATCAAACCCCAGGCTAGGCTCCACGCTCTGGACCTCATCCGAGGCCTTAGCATGCTCTACATCGTCGGGTTCTGGCACCTGTTCAATTACACCAAGGCGTACCCAGGTTACTTCAATCCAGTCACCACCCGACTGACAGTGGTCGTGTTGGGCTTGTTCACCTTGGTGTCTGGCTATTTGATGGGCAAAAAGGACATGAACCTCACAGGATCAAGCCTTCAGTCCTATTACCGTTCAAGGTTCTTGCGCATCTATCCGCCTTTTCTGGCAGCCTTGTCGATCTTCTTCGCCATGGGCGCCTTCAAGACTGGAACCTTGATCAAGTCGGCGTTGTTGTTGGCCATGTTCTGGGGGCCTACGCCGCCTACATTGTGGTTCATCACCATGATCGTGTGCTTTTACGCGATCGCACCTTGGATGATTCATGAGCGGGGCCAATCTGCCTGGCGCTACCTCGTGCTTGGCTTGATCATTCAACTGATTTTGCTGGCAAACGTGACCTTGGGTAGCCAGCCCGACGTACGCATCTGGATGTACTTCCCTTGCTTTGCCGCAGGTTTGTACATGGGCAAACACCCGGTCAGCCGGGCAGGCATTGGCACCACCTTGGCCGTACTGACTTTCGTCGGCAGCATCTTCCTGTCTGTTTTCGCTAGAGACACTGTGGAGCAAAGTTTGTGGAGCATGCCGATGGCCTTGTTTGGGGCTGTCACGGTTTTTTTGTTGTTAACCGGCCCCTGGCTGCGCATCACACGGCTGCCCGCTGTCGTGACGTATCTGAGCACTGCCAGCTATTTCATGTACCTGACGCATCGCCCGGTGCTCGTGGTCTTACACCGCATCTATCAGCCGACATCAGGCCCAGCACAGGTCGCATACCTGATGCTGGTCGGCATCCCATTCATCGTATGGGCCGCATGGCATCTCCAAAACCAGTACGACCGGCATATCGACTTGGTAGCCAGATTTTTTCTGCTGACACCATCAAAAAAAATATGATGTCAACTGAGATATCAAGCGCCCAGATACGCCGCCTGCACCTGCGGATTGCCCAGCAACTCGCGAGCCGCACCTGACAACGCCACCTCACCCGAATCGAGCACATAGGCGCGGTCGGCCATCTCCAGTGCACGGTGCGCGTTCTGCTCAACCAGCAGCACCGTGACGCCTTGTTTGGCCACATCGCGCACCACCTCAAAGATCTTGTCGACCATGATGGGTGACAGGCCCATCGATGGCTCGTCCAGCAACAGCAGCTTGGGGCGCGCCAGCAAGGCCCGGCCCATGGCCAGCATCTGCTGCTCGCCACCCGACAAGGTACCGGCCAGTTGCTTGCGCCGCTCTTTCAAGCGCGGGAAGCGCTGGTAGACCGATTCAGTATCCGCCTCGATCTGAGCCTTGTCCTTGCGCAGGTAAGCGCCCATGCGCAGGTTCTCGTCAATGCTCATGCGCGTGAAGATGCCTCGCCCTTCGGGCACCATGACCAGGCCTTGCGAGACCAGCTCCCAGGCACCCTGCCCCTTGACGCTGCGCCCTTGATAGAGCACCTCGCCAGCTTGTGGCGCAAGCAGGCCGCAGATGGCCTTGAGCGTGGTGGTCTTGCCGGCGCCGTTGGCACCGATCAGGCTGACCAGTTCACCCTCGTGCAATTCAAGGCTCAGGTTCTTGACCGCCTTGATGCCGCCATAGGCCACGCTCAGTTGCTGAATGGCCAGCAGGGGTTGCGTGGTGGGGCGAGGCGATTCGGTCATGTCGGGGAATGTCTGGTTGGGCGGCGTGGTGATCGGCATGGCAGGCAACGCAAAGTTCAGCTCACGCGGCCGGCTGATGGCCGGTACCCAGGTAGGCCGCGATCACAGCGGGATCACGCTGCACCTGATCCGGCAAACCGGATGCAATCAGCTTGCCCTGGTCCAGCACAGTGACGTGGTCGCACAGGCCCATGACCAGCTTCACGTCGTGCTCGATCAGCAGCACCGAACGCCCTTGCTGACGGATCCGCTCGATCAGCTCGCGCAACTGCAGCTTCTCGGTGGCGTTCATGCCGGCAGCGGGTTCATCCAGCGCGAGCAGCTTGGGCTCGGTGGCCAGCGCGCGGGCGATCTCCAGGCGGCGTTGGTCACCATAGCTGAGCGTGCGTGCGGTCTGGTTGGCCTTGCCGGCCAGGCCGACGAATTCGAGCAAAGCCATGGCATCGCGTGTGATCGTGGCTTCCTCATGCGTGAAGGCCTTGGTGCGCAGCAGCGCTTGCCACCAACCGACCTTGGTCCGCACATGGCGGCCCACGCGCACATTGTCGAGCGCGCTCATGTCGGCAAACAGGCGGATGTTCTGGAAGGTGCGTGCAATGCCAGCCTGCGCTACCTTGTGCACGGCCGTCGGCTTGTAGGTCTTGCCCGCCAGTTCAAAGCGCCCTTGATCAGAAGGCACCAGACCTGTGATCACATTGAAGAAGGTGGTCTTGCCCGCGCCATTGGGGCCGATCAGGCCATGCACATGGCCCGCCGTGATGCTCAGGCCCACATCGCTCAAGGCCTGCACGCCACCAAAGCGCTTGGACACACCCGCCACGGTCAACAAGGTAGCGCTGCTCATGCGCGGCCTCCTGTCTCGCCTTCATCAGGGATCAGACGATCTTCGTGACGCGGTGAAGGCCACAGGCCACGCGGGCGCATCAGCATGATGCCGATCATCGCCAAGGCCACCAGCAACTGGCGCAAGATGGCCGCATCCAGGCGCCCTTCTGTCATGGCCTGCAAAGGTCCCGCCACATGGCGCAGCACCTCGGGCAAAGCGGCCAGCAGGAAGGCGCCCAGGATCACGCCTGGAATGTGCCCCAGGCCGCCCAGCACCACCATGGCCACGACCAGCACGGACTCCTGCAAGCTGAAAGACTCCGGCGACACAAAGCCCTGGAAGCTGGCGAACAACACGCCGGACACGCCACCGAACATGGCCCCCAGGCCGAAGGCCAGCAGCTTCAGGTTGCGCGTGTTCAGGCCCATGGCCTTGGCGGCAATCTCGTCTTCACGGATGGCCATCCAGGCGCGCCCCAGACGCGAATCGTGCAAGCGCAGACACATGATCACGGCCACGACAACCACGACCAGGAACAGGTAGTAGTACAAGGTGACGGAAGGCAGGGTCAAGCCCGCCACATGCCATGGCTCACCCAGGCTCACGCCGCCCACGCTGATGGCGTCAATGCTGTTGATGCCTTTGGGGCCGTTGGTGATGTTGATGGGCGCATCCAGGTTGTTCATGAACACGCGGATGATTTCGCCGAAGCCCAGCGTCACGATGGCCAGGTAGTCGCCACGCAGCTTGAGCGTAGGCGCGCCCAGCAGCACACCAGCCAGCGCAGATACGCCAGCGGCAATCGGAATGGCCAACCAGATCGGCGTGTGCAAGCCGTGCGGAAACATCGCAGCAATCGCTGGGATGTTCTCGCTCAGATGAGGCGAAGCCAGCAGCGCGAACATGTAGGCGCCCACCGCATAGAAGGCGATGTAGCCCAGGTCCAGCAGGCCGGCAAAGCCCACCACGATGTTCAAGCCCAGCGCCAGCAGGATGTAGAGCAAGGCCGTGTCCACAATGCGCACCCAGGCCTCGCCGAAGCCTTGCAGAAGCAGCGGCAACACGGCCAGGGCCACGGCGCTGATCAGAAAGGTTTGCAGACGGTTCTTCATCGCCAGCTCCTTCATGCCCGATCGGCCACGCGCTCACCCAGCAGGCCTTGAGGCCGCAAGGTCAACACCAGAATCAGCACAGTGAAGGCAAAGATGTCCTGGTAGTTGCTGCCCAGCACACCGCCTGTCAGATCGCCGATGTAGCCCGCACCCATGGCTTCGATGACGCCCAGCAGTACACCGCCCACCATCGCGCCACCCAGGTTGCCGATGCCGCCAAATACGGCGGCCGTGAAAGCCTTCAGACCAGGCAGAAAGCCCATGGTGTGCTGCACCGAGCCATAGTTCGCGGCCCACATCACGCCCGCCAGCGCAGCCAGCGCGGCACCGATGATGAATGTCGCCGAGATGACTTTGTCGGGCTGCACGCCCATGAGTTGCGCCACACGCGGGTTCTCGGCCGTGGCGCGCATGGCCCGGCCCAGCTTCGTGCCATTGATCAGGAACATCAGGCCAGCCAGCGTCACGGCCGTCACACCCAGGATCAGGATCTGCACCATGTTGATCGTGGCGCCCATGATCTCGTAGGGATCGTCAGGCAGCAGGATCGGGTACGGCTTGTAGTCGGGCTTCCAGATGATCATGGCCAGGGTCTGCAGCAGCAGCGACATGCCCATGGCGGTGATCAGCGGTGCCAGGCGCGGCGCATTGCGCAGCGGCCGGTAAGCCAGCTTCTCGATCAGGTAGTTCAAGGCCATGCAAGCCAGCATCGCCACCACCAGCGAGATCGCAAGCAGAGCCCAGCCCGGCAGACCACAGTCAGCAAGTTTGGTGACGACCGTCCAGCTCACCAGGGCACCCACCATCAGCACCTCGCCGTGCGCGAAGTTGATGAGGTTGATGATCCCGTAGACCATGGTGTAGCCCAAGGCCACGAGCGCATACATGCTGCCCAGCACCAGGCCGTTGATCAGTTGTTGAATGAAGGTATCCACGAGCTTCGCGACATGCAAAAAGCCCGCCATGTAGGCGGGCTGAGATGATCAGGCGTGCGGATTATCGGTCAGAACAGCGATGGCAGACGCAGGGAATCCACTGTCCAGCGGATCATCTTTTGCTTCAGGCCCGTGTAGGGCGGGAAGAACATCTTGGCCATCAGCACCGGGCCGGACTTCAGCACGGCGCGTTCATGCGAGAAGGCCTTGAAGCCGAACTCGCCGTGGGCACTGCCGATGCCGGAGTTGTTCACGCCGCCGAACGGCAGGTTGCCGTGGGCGTAGTGCAGCACCACATGGTTGATGGCCACGCCGCCGGAGCTGGTCTGGGCCAGGATCTGGCGCATGCGCGCCTTGTTCTTGCTGAAGATGTACAGGGCCAACGGCTTGGGCGCCGCGTTGATCTGGCGCACCACCTCACCGATGTCGCGGTAGGTGATCACGGGCAGCACGGGGCCAAAGATTTCTTCCGACATGATGCTGGCGTTGGCCGGGGCCTGCTCGATCAGCGTGGGCGAGATATAGC
>NZ_SCTN01000543.1 GCF_004297345.1 Aquabacterium sp.
CCACAACAGAAGGCATCAACAGCACCCTGGGCATCGCCCACACCCGCTGGGCCACCCACGGCGTGCCCGCTGTGCGCAACGCTCACCCGCACTTCTCGCACGGCCCTGGCGCCGATGCGCCTGACACCAAGCCCGGTCGCGTGGCCCTGGTGCACAACGGCATCATCGAGAACCACGAAGAACTGCGCCGCGAACTGCAGGCCAAAGGCTATGTTTTCCTGAGCCAGACCGACACCGAAGTCATCGCCCACCTGGTCGATCACCTGTATGACGGCGACCTGTTCGCTGCCGTGAAGGCCGCCACGCTGCGCTTGACCGGCGCTTACGCCATTGCCGTGTTCCACCGCGACGAACCCCAGCGCGTGATCGGTGCCCGCTATGGCTCGCCGCTGATCATGGGCGTGGGTGGTGCCGATGCCACCGAGCGCTTCCTGGCGTCTGATGCCATGGCCCTGGCCGGCGTGACCGACCAGATCGTTTACCTGGAAGAGGGCGACGTGGTGGACCTGCAGCCCGGCCGCCACTGGATCGAACACCGCAAGGTTGGCGAAGCGCAGCATAGCCGCGTGGAGCCCGATCAGCGCCCCGTGCGCACCGTGACCGCACACAGCGGCGCCGTGGAGCTGGGCCCGTATCGTCACTACATGCAAAAGGAAATCTTCGAGCAGCCGCGCGCCATTGCCGACACGCTCGAAGGTGTCGAGGCCATCACGCCCACGCTGTTTGGCGACGGTGCCGAAGCCGTGTTCAAGCAGATCGACCGTGTGCTGATCCTGGCTTGCGGCACCAGCTATTACTCGGGCTCGACGGCCAAGTACTGGCTCGAATCGATTGCCAAGATTCCCACGCAAGTGGAGATTGCCAGCGAATACCGCTACCGCGACAGCGTGCCTGACCCACGCACCCTGATCGTGACCATCAGCCAGTCTGGCGAAACGGCCGACACGATTGCCGCGCTCAAGCACGCACGCAGCCTGGGCATGGAACAGACGCTGACCATCTGCAACGTGAGCACGAGTGCCATGGTGCGCGAATGCAAGCTGCACTACGTGACGCGCGCCGGTGCTGAAATCGGCGTGGCCTCGACCAAGGCCTTCACCACCCAGCTGGCCGCCTTGTTCCTGCTCACGCTGACCCTGGCCAAGCTGCGCGGCAACCTGAGCGCCGAAGAAGAAGCCAAGCACCTGACGGCCATGCGCCACCTGCCTGCCGCGCTGCAAGCCGTTCTGGCTCTAGAGCCGCAAGTGGTGGCCTGGGCCGAAGCCTTTGCCCGCAAAGAGAACGCCTTGTTCCTGGGCCGTGGCCTGCATTACCCCATCGCGCTGGAAGGCGCCTTGAAGCTCAAGGAAATCAGCTACATCCACGCCGAGGCCTACCCCGCAGGCGAGCTCAAGCACGGCCCGTTGGCCCTGGTCACGGCCGAGATGCCCGTGGTGACCGTGGCCCCCAACGATGCCCTGCTGGAAAAGCTCAAGAGCAATATGCAGGAAGTGCGCGCACGCGGCGGCGAACTGTATGTGTGCGCCGATAGCGACACGCACATCCAGGCCGAACCTGGCCTGCATGTGATCCGCCTGCCAGAGCACTACGGTGCGCTGTCAGCCATCCTGCACGTGGTGCCACTGCAGTTGCTGGCGTATCACACGGCTTGCGCGAAGGGTACGGACGTTGACAAGCCTCGTAACCTCGCGAAGAGCGTGACGGTGGAGTGATGGAAAAAGGGCCTTCGGGCCCTTTTTTTTGCCCTTTGTTTCATGTAGGCTTCAAGCCTTATAAGCAACAAAAAATGGGAGTCAGTTGATGCCGAATCGCCTTTGGATTTAGACCATTGATTGCGCGCCTCTCTGTTGGGTAAGGTGTTTCTTCGCGTTGACGTGCTCACGCTGAAGGCCCTGTGCGCATATATCCAGCAAGTCTTGTTTACTTCACAGATTGCTTTTGATTATGAAAAAATTGATTCGCCGAGCGGCGGTCTGCATTTTTGCATTGAGCCTGAGCGTGGATCTCATGGCCGAGGGTATAGCGGATTCGGCGGCGTTGTTCCTTAAGGCAGATCCAGGGAACTACATCGGATTCAACCTGCCGACAGAAGGTCAGACATTCGTTAACGGGACGGGGCAGCAGGCATTTAGAACGTATCTATGGGGCCCAGATGTCACTGTTTTCTATTCAGGCTGGCCGCAAGACTTCTCTTTGACATTCAGTGCACCTCGATATAGTGCGGTGGATAACCTTGTCCAGACGCGGCCTTTAGAGGTGGGTTTTTATGACAATGCCCGCAGGCCCATCTCCGGATCAGACCTGAACCCCGGTATGGAGGTTAGTGGTTTTGCTCGTGGTTACAACAAGTTGTCGGGTTGGTTTAATGTCTTGGAAGTGAGTCAGGACATCTTCGGCGAGATCACTTCGCTAGCAGTTGACTTTGCGGAGTATGGCGAGACATTGAACAAGTCCGGACCGGCGTTGTACGGGTCATTCAGATATAACTCTGCGATCCCACTGACCGCGACCATCCCAGAGCCCGGGTCTCAAGTCCTATTTCTAATTGGCTGTCTTGGCCTGATTTTGAGTGTCCAGGCAACCCGTTCGGTACGCGGCGGTCAATAAGTCAACCAGAGAGCTTGTTATGTATTCAATTTTTTGCAGAGTGGCATTGTGCGTTGCCCTGACCTCGGGTGCCATAAGTGGCGCGCATGCAGCTGATCTGATTGCGCAGACGGGGAGCGTTTTTCTGCATGCAGATGAAGGCTCTTACTTGGGATACTCGATCTCATCTACTAGTCAGACCTTGACTCATGGGGTTAACGGGGTCTTCCACAGTAACTTGATAGGAACTTACGATCCCTACATCACCGTTTCGGCGGATGACAGATGGTCTTTCATGTTTGAAGCGCCGCGCGAGAACAACCCCGCCAACCCCAGCGGACGCGTACCCCTAAAGGTAGGTTTTTACGACAACGCTGTCAGGTATCCGTTTAATCCGGATGG